>DNMQ01000391.1 GCA_003488145.1 Pseudomonas sp. | reverse complement strand
GGCAAGCGCCCGGTGGACTGGCTCTGGCTGGTGGAGGACTACGCCCGTATCCGCGAGCTAATCGCGGCGACCATCCCGGGTTTCGCCGGCTTCGACCACCGCCTGCACCGTCCTGGTGGCTTCTACCTCGGCAACACCGCTGCCCGGCGCGAATGGAATACGGCCAGCGGCCGAGCCGAGTTCAAGGCGCACCCGTTGCCGGCCGATCTGCTACCCGAGCAGGCCCGCCACGACGGCGTGGAGGCCGACCTGATCCTGCAAACGCTGCGCTCCCACGATCAGTACAACACCACGCTCTATGGCCTGGATGATCGCTATCGTGGGGTGAAAGGCATGCGCGATGTGGTGTTCGTCAATCCCGCCGACATCCAGCGGCTGGGCCTGGAAGCCGGGCAGCAGGTCGATCTGATATCGCTGTGGGACGACGGCATCGAACGCCGCGTACGCGGTTTTACCCTGCTCGCCTACGACACCCCGCTCGGCCAGGCCGCCGCCTATTACCCGGAAACCAACCCGCTGGTGCCGCTGGAGAGCTTTGGCGAGCGCAGCCACACGCCGACTTCGAAATTCATCGCGATTCGCGTGCTGCCGAACACGCAAAAGACCGAGCAGCCGCTGATCGCCAGCGGGCAATGACGCTCATTCGAAGCGGCTGGAGTCGTCGCGATCGTGCTGGTAGCGCCGGTTGAGCGGAAACGGCGGCAGCCAGCCTTCGCGGCGCACGGTCCAGCATTCGTAGGTCGGCGTCAGTTGGTCGGGTGCATCCAGGGCGCCGAGATGCACCTCGATTTCATCGGCCAGGCGGGAAAAAACCGACGAGCCACAGCGTGGGCAGAAATGCCGTCCGGCGTATTCGGCCGTCTCGCCCTCGACGGTTACCGCATCCTGCGGGAACACCGCAGCCGCATAGAACAGCGCGCCATGATGTTTGCGGCAGTCCAGGCAATGACAGATCCCGACGCGATAAGGCTGCCCCACCGTCATGATCCGCACGTTGCCGCACAGGCAACCGCCGGTTAATGAATTCACGTTCGGCGTCCTCTAATTCAACGAAGGAAGCAGCGAGCCCAGGTTATCGATCACTGAACCGCAGGCTCGACCGCCCGAAAGCGTAGTCGCCTCTCGGCTGCCGCACTAAAGGAGCGCGTAGCTCCAGGCCTCAGCTTCGCTTGCGCCCCTGGCCGGCGAAACGCTGGATGTCATGGGTCGGGCCCGAAACGATCAGCAGATCACCCGGCAGCACCTGGGTGCTGGGCGTCGCATGCTGAAAATCCTCATTGGCGCGCTTGAGGCCCACGACGGTCACGCCGAACTTCTCGCGCACCCCGGCGGCGGCGAGCGTCGCGTTATGAACGCGTTCCGGGGCATGGATCTTGGCGATGGCGAAGCCGTCGTCGAACTCGATGAAATCCACCATCCGCCCGGAGATCAGATGGGCGACCCGCTCGCCCATGTCCGCCTCGGGATAGACCACATGGTGCGCGCCGATCCGCGTCGCGATCTGTCCGTGCTCGGCGGTCAGCGCCTTGACCCAGATGTCTTTGATGCCCAGCTCGGTCAGCGCCATGATGGTCATCAGGCTTGCCGCCATGTCGGAGCCGATGCCGACGATCGCGTGGGGAAAATCGGCGACGCCGAGCTGCCGCAGCGCCATGACATTGGTGGAATCGGCCTGCACCGCATGGGTCAGCAGGTCGGCCCAGGTGTGCACCGGCTCCGCCGCCTGATCGATGCCCATCACGTCATGGCCCAGACGCGTCAATGAGCGCGCCACCGAGCTGCCGAACCGCCCCAGCCCGATGACCACCACGCTGTCGCCTTTAGAGAACGAAAACTGTTCTGAAAACAACAATTTAGCCAACAATTGGGTGTTCCTCCGGATAGCGGTATGGCATGCGGTGCTCGCCCAGTGCGAGGGAAGCGGCCAGCGTGATGGTGCCGACCCGACCGACATACATCAGTAGGGTCAGCATGAGCTGACTGGTTTCCGGCAGGTCCGCGGTAATGCCGGTGGACAGGCCGACCGTGCCGAATGCCGAAATGACTTCGAAGATGACCTGATCGGTCGGGATATCGGTGTCGCGCAGGATGACCAGCGTACCCAGCACCACCAGCGCGCTGCCCAGCACCAGCACGGTGATAGCCTGGCGCTGCGCCGAACTGCCGACCCGACGGCCGAACACCTCGACATCGGGCCGGCCGCGAATCTCGGCGATCACCATCAGCGCCAGGATGGCCACTGTTCCGACCTTGACCCCGCCCGCGGTACCGGCACTGCCACCGCCAATGAACATCAGAAAATAGTGCAGCGCCCAGCTCTCGTGGGTCAGCGCGCCGATGTCGATGGCATTGAAGCCGGCTGTACGCGCCGAGACGGAAACGAAGGCCGCCGAGAGCATCTTGTCCGCCCAGGCCATCGGGCCGAGCGTGCCCGGGTTGGACCACTCGAACAGCAACACGGCCAGGAAGCCGCCTGCCAGCAATACCCCAGTCCCGGACAGCGTCAGCTTGGTGTGCAGCGACCAATGCCGCGGATCGGTCCACTTGCTGCGCAGATCGTAGAGCACCGGAAAGCCGATCCCGCCGATCACGATGGCGCTCATCACCGGGGTCAGGATCAGCGCATCGGTGGCATAGCGGACCAGGCCGTCGCCGTGAATAGAGAACCCGGCGTTGTTGAATGCCGAAACGGCGTGGAACAGCCCGCTCCAGGCTGCATCGCCCCAGGCGAGGCCGTAGGTCAGATGCAAACGCAGGGTGAGCAGCAGCATCACCGCCAGCTCCATTACCAGCGTCACCACCAAAACAAGCTTCGCCACGCTGGTGATATCACCCAGCCCCAGCACGTGGGATTCGGCCTGGGCGATCAGCTTGGTTCGTAGGTGAAACGAGCGGTTGACCAGCAACCCGAGCAGGGTTGCCAGGGTCATCATGCCGAAGCCACCGAGCTGAAACAGCAGCATGATCACCACCTGGCCGAAAGTGGACCAATAAGTGCCGGTGTCGACTACCACCAGCCCGGTGACGCTGACCGCTGACACGGCGGTAAAGAAGGCAGTGATCCACGGCGCCGACTCACCCTGGGCTTGGGCAGCGGGCAATGACAGCAACGCTGTACCGCAGAGAATGGCGAAGAGAAAAACGAGCGAGACAACCCTGCCTGGGTGCAGCAGTGATTTCATTCGACCCACACTGACGGATCCGAAGAGTGAGAACCGCCGGAATCGGCGGCCCTGAAAGCAGAGCGAGAGGCTAGGCGCATTGCTTCGATTCTTCAACTGGACGGCCGAAATAGAACGCTCGAAGCCTGACCTAGCCTTTCATCATCTCGAGCACCCGGGCCGCGAGGACATCTATCGCGAAAGGCTTGGTCAGCACCTGCATGCCAGCGCCGAGCGAGCTGTTGCCCAACGCGGCGCTCTCGGCATAACCAGTGATGAACAGCGTCTTCAGACCGGGGCGCACCTGGCGACCGGCATCGGCCATCTGCCGGCCGTTCATCCCACCGGGCAAGCCGACATCGGTGATCAGCAGGTCGATGCTCACATCCGACTGCAGCAGCTTCAGCCCGGCCACGCTGTCCGATGCTTCGATCAGCGTGTAACCGAGGTCGCCCAGCACATCCATTAGCAGCAGGCGTACGGTCGGCTCGTCGTCGACGATCAGAATCGTGCCGCAGGCGCCCGCAAGCGCTGTCGCGGGGTTGCTTTGCGCCAAGGTGCCGGTCCCGGCATTGCCGTGGTAGCGCGGCAGGTAGATGCACATCGAGGTTCCGCGACCGACCTCGGAATCGATGCGCACCTGCCCGCCGGACTGTTTGGCAAATCCGTAGATCATCGAAAGCCCCAGCCCGGTGCCTTCGCCAATCGGTTTGGTGGTGAAGAACGGGTCGAACGCTTTTGCAATCACGCTGGGCGTCATGCCGGTCCCTGTGTCGGTGACGGACAGCGACAGATACTCGCTGGCGGGCAGGTCATAGGCCTGCGCCATCTCCGGACTGAGCACGCGGTTGGCGGTCTCGATGGTGATCCGACCGCCGTCGGGCATCGCGTCGCGCGAGTTGATGCAGAGATTGAGGATCGCGTTCTCCAGCTGACTGGCATCGACCGACGCCGCCCAGAGGTCGGGCGCACTGATGGTTTCGAGGAGGATGCTCGGCCCCACCGTGCGCTGGATCAGCTCGGTCATACCCTCCATCAGCATGTTGACGTCAACCGGCCGCGGGTCGAGAGTCTGCCGGCGGGAAAAGGCGAGCAGCCGATGGGTCAGCGCCGCGGCACGCCTGGCGGCACCCTGCGCAGCCGCCATGTACTTGTCGATATCGTCCAGCCGCCCCTGGGAAATCCGCAGGTTCATCAATTCCAGCGCGCCGCTGATACCGGCCAGCAGGTTGTTGAAGTCATGGGCAAGACCGCCAGTCAGCTGGCCGACCGCTTCCATTTTCTGCGACTGACGCAACTTCTCCTCGGCCTGGACCAGCTCCGCCGTCCGCTCGGCCACGCGCTGCTCCAGCGTGTCGTTGAGTGCGCGCAGCGCAGCGGTGGCGCGATCCCGCTCCGCCTCGATGGAGCGCCGGTCCTCGACGTCGATCAAGACGCCGGGAAAGCTCAACGGCGTGCCGTCCTCGGCATGATCGACGCGCCCGTTGGCCTCAAGCCAGTAGAACCTTCCATCAGCGCGGCGCACACGGTACTGGTGCGCATAGGCACCACCGCGGGCGATGACTTCTTCGATCGCTGCAATCAGTCCGTCCCGGTCCTCAGGGTGCACCGTTGCGATGATCTGCTCGAGGCTAAGCCCGTCACGAGCAAGGGTGGGATCGAGGCCGAAGGCGCTCGCAAACCCCTCATCCACGGTGAAGCGGTCGGTTGGCAGATGCCAGTTCCAGGTACCGATGATCGCGCCCGCCTCGAGCGCCAGCTGGACGCGCTGAACATTCTCCCGCGCAAGAGCTTCGCTGATGCGCAGGCGTTCTTCGGCGTTTCTGCGTTCGGTTACGTCGTTGAAGAGGATGGCGATTCGCCGCTCGGCGGGATCGCCGACGCGGACGGCGCGAACATCGAACCAGCGTTCGAACGCCTCGGCATAATTCTCGAAGTTGGTAGGCTCACCGGTCTTGGCGACGTGGCCGTAAATTTCGAACCAGAATTGCTCGAGATCCGGCGCGAACTCGGTGACCCATTTGCCGCGCAGGTCTACGCCGGCCTGGCGCTCGAACGCAGGATTGGCCTCGAGGAAGCAGTAATCCACGGGATTGTCGTCGGCGTCGAACTTGACCTGAACGATGGCGAATGCCGCCTCGATGGTCTCCAGAATGGTGCTGAAGCGTTCCTCACTCTGGCGCAAGGCCGCCTCGGCGGCGCGCATGCGCGTCAGGTCGAGCATCGCGCCAATCATCCGCACGGCCTGGCCGTGAACGTCACGAATCACATGACCGCGGTCGAGGATATCCGCGTAGGACCCATCCAGACGGCGAAAGCGGTACTCGTCGGTCCAGGTCACCTCGCTGCCATCGATGACCGCATGAATAGACCGATGAATACGTGCACGGTCATCCGGATGGATATGCGCCAGCCACCAATCACCGGAGCTGTCGACGTTTGCCAGCGGATGGCCGTACGCCTGCTCCAGCGCGTCATTCCACAACACGTGATTGTTGAGCAGATCCCAGTCCCAGACCGCATCGTTGGTCGCCTTCGCGGCCAGCCGATAGCGCACCTGGGTATCTTCCATGGCGAGGCCCGCAAGGTGCTCGCTGGTGCGGTCACGCAGGATTTTCATGAAGCCGAGGTGTGCACCGTTTTCGTCATGGATCGGCGAGAGTTCGCCCGCTGCCCAGAACTGCTGACCGTCCTTGCGCAGGTGCCAGCGCTCGTCCAGAGCGCGGCCCTCACGTAGCGCGCTCTGCATCTCTTCGCCGAGCCAGTCGCAGGTCCGATCGGCTGGCGTGAAGAACCGCTCGGCGCTTTGCCCACGCATCTCGTCTGCGGTCCAGCCCATCACCTGCTCGGCGCCGGCATTCCAGTCTGTGATGATGCCTGCGGTGTCGGTCAGGATGATGGCGAAGTCGATCGCGCTCTCGAATATCGCGCGCTGTCGTGCCTCGCTGCCAGCCAGTGCCAGAAGGCTGGCATGCAGCGTTTCGGGGAGATGTTTGGAGGCACCCAACTGTGCGGGTGTCGGGCGCTGACGATGCTGCTCGCGGGCGGGCTGACTATCACGGTGAACTTGAGATAGGGCCGGATCCGGATCGATTCCAGCCCGGTCCAGAACCGTGCGCAGGCGCGCCACCTCAGCCTCCAGCTCCTCTCGGGTCAGATTTTCCAGAGCTATTTCCACTATGCATCGTGATGAATGGGCGGGCGGTAATCCCGCAGCGTGCTGCAGGCCATAAAAGCAGAAACCGCCGCGCTTTGCACTTGCAGCTGCCCAGACGGTTGCACGAAATCAAGCGGCCTGGCTCGCCGAACTGTGGCGCCCCAGGTGCTTCATTTCCGCCAGGACCCTGCTCTGCCCAGATGGACACCGCACGCGCGGCGGTCGCCGTCGAGCGCTGAATCGATTTGATACAAAGCGGTCCAAAATGCGGGCTCTGTTACGGATTGCCTTGCAGCTATGCTCGCGCACCCGCCAGACGCGGGATCGTCGTCACTCACGCTAGAGATCCATATGGAATCGCTTATCCAGCTCTTCTCCGAACCCACCACCTGGGTTGCCCTGGCAACCTTGATCGCCATGGAGGTGGTTCTCGGCATCGACAACCTGATCTTCATTTCGATTCTGACGAACAAGCTTCCGGAACATCAGCGTGAGCGCGCGAGGCGCATCGGCATCAGCCTGGCGCTGGTCCTGAGACTAGGCCTGCTCGGCACGGTGGCCTGGATCGTTCAGCTCACCGAGCCGGTCATCGAACTGTTCGGCAATGCGTTTTCCTGGAAGGACATGATTCTGATCGCCGGCGGCCTGTTCCTGCTCTGGAAGGCCACCAAGGAGATTCACCACAGTGTCGACCCGACACCCGGCGGCGACATGTTCGAAGGCAAGCAGCTCGACAATGCCGTCACGATGGGCTTCAGCGCCGCGATTGCGCAGATATTGCTGCTCGACCTGGTGTTCTCGGTGGACAGCATCATCACTGCGGTGGGTATGACCGATCATGTCGCGATCATGGTCATTGCCGTGGTCGTCGCGGTAACCGTGATGCTCCTGGCGGCGAACCCGTTGGCCAAATTCATCAACGAGAACCCGACCGTCGTGATGCTCGCGCTCGGCTTCCTGCTGATGATCGGCATGACCCTCATCGCGGAAGGCTTCGGTGCCCACGTACCAAAGGGCTACGTGTATGCCGCCATGGCATTCTCCGCCGGAGTCGAGGTACTGAACATGATGGCGCGACGCGCGAGGCAAAAGCAGCTCCGCCAGGTCACCGAACTGTCGGAATAATCTCACTGAAGGCGGGGCTGTAACAGCGGACGGAAGTCACGCTGACGCAGGCCCCGCTGCGTTAACGTTCGATAGCCATGCTGGCATGAATACCGAACCGTCTACCCGTTATCCCCTCGCGCCATCTCGATTGGCATTGCGCTATTGCAATCCGTCGCCCCCCTTGTCACCGCCTTGGCCATTGCACCAGCACTGGCTGAACTTTTGCCAGCCAGGACTGTCAGTCAGCTGATGCGCCGAACGGAACGCCCTCGTTTTGGTGCTGGCACGTCGGGCGCCAGGTTGCCGCTGCAACAATGCGACCACTTCACAGGTGCTTTTCGCTGTGTCTCGACCCGAATCGCGCGCCCGATCCAGCCAACCCCCACCACCCTTACGCTTGGGTCCTATTCTTCCAATAACGCGAACTTTTCATGTCCATACCTCTTGATCTTTCTGTCTTCTTCTCCCGACTCACGCTTGCCAAGTCGCGCCAATTCATCGGCGCCAGTCTGTTCGGCGCGCTGCTCATCACCGGGCCAGTGAATGCTCAAGAATCATCCAATAACACTCGCTGGGTCAGCGACAGTCTGAACACCTACGTGCGCAGCGGCCCAACCGATGGCTACCGCATCGTCGGGACCCTGACCTCGGGACAGAAGGTCGAGCTGATCAGTACCCAGGGCGATTACAGCCAGGTTCGCTCGGAATCCGGCAGCAACGTCTGGATTCCCAGCAAGGAACTGCAAGACGTTCCCGGCCAGGCCGAGCGCCTGCCGCAGCTTGAACAGCAGGTCGCCGAACTCAGTGAACAACTCAAGACTATCGACGACAGCTGGAAGTTGCGCGTGCAAGGCATGCAGGAAACCCTGGACTCGCGCAAAGCCCTGATCGACGAACTGGACGCCCGCCGCGTCGCCCTCGAAGCCGAGCTGACCGAGGCACAGTCGGAGCTGCGGACCACCCAGGCGCGACTGGGCGACGAGAACAAGCAGGTGCTCATGCAATACATGGTCTATGGCGGCAGCATCGCCGGTGCTGGGCTGCTGGTGGGCCTGATCCTGCCAATGCTGACCCGCGGCCGTAAGCGTAACGATCGCTGGTTCTGACTCGATCAGCCGATGAGCGCTGCCGCTGTGTAGTAGAGCGCTGCACCGAACAGCATGCTGCCAACCAGACCGACTCGGCCGCTGATGGCGAGCAGCGCGACACCCAATAGTGACGTCGCAGCAGCAGCCGGTGCAGCGCTGATTTCGCTGTATGCGACGTAGACCGCGAGATTGATGAACACCGCGGTCGGCAGGATCTGCCCGACGATGCGTAGACCGCCCGCGCCGAGCGGCATGCTGACGAATACTGGCACGACTCTGACCAATAAGCTGGTGATCAGCAGCGCGGCGGTGGCAATCAGGACCGCCTCGTTCATGCTCGGACTCCGTTCAATAGCAAGGCTACGAGCAATACGCCGGGAATCCAGAAGTACACAGGACCAAGCGTCAGGATCAGGCCGAGGGAAGCTGCGGCACAAAGACAGATCAAAACTGCCCCGGCGACCTGATGGCGCCGAATGTGCGCTCGCCGTGCCTTCAGCTGCGACAAGGCGAGGTAAAACAACACAGCGCTCGCCGGAAATCCGAGGTTGAAATCGTTGCTGAGCCAATCTTCAGGCAGGACCCCACCGATCACAGCGCCAAAGGCTCCTGCCAGTACCCAGGTTAGGAATATCGCGCTGCGTATCTGCAGCATCCGGTCGATCGGCTCGTCGTCCCGTTCACAGGCATAGGCTTCGTCGCCTAGCATGTGCGCACTGCAGGCGCGCGCGAATGCAGATCGAGGCATCCGTCGTATAGTCGAGATCGCCATCGGCAGGTAACGACAATTGATCGATGCAGCTACAAGCAGCAGCGTAAAGAACCCCGTGCCACTTTCGGACAGCGGCAATGCTGCAAACTGCCCGCTGCCAGTGAAACCTAGCAAGCCGAGCAGCAAAACATCCAGTACCGACCAGCCGGACCGTGCGGCAAGCACGCCGAACAGCATGGCAACCGGCATGACCGACAATGCCGCCGGAAGGGCCTGTTTCAAAGCGCTGCCGGTTACGAGCGGCGCCGCCGGGTCCGCGTTCTCTACTATTTCTGACAATTACTCCACTCCGAGCTGCGCGATGACATGCCCTGCGAAGTGTGAGTAGTGCCGCCGAAGGATTCTTGTACGATCGTGCAACCGCGCGCTGACTTCAGCTCAGCCGCATCAGCCGTGCCCAGTGTGCAGGGGTAAGTCCATAGGCTTGTTTGAAGTGGCGACTCATGTGGCTCTGGTCGTTAAACCCCGAAACGAGTGCGGCGTCGGCCACTGATACCCCGTTCGAAAGCAACCGCCGAACATGATCTAGGCGACGTAACGTCAGGTAGCGGTATGGGCTGGTGCCATACAGGGCGCGAAAATCGCGCGACAGGTTCCAGCGATCCCGGCCGGAAACCCGCTCGAGTTCGTCAAGGCTGAGAGCTCCATCCAGATGATGGTGCATGTACTCCCGAGCCAGTTCGGCGGCGCGGAAGTCGGCTCGTCGTCGATTGACTCTTTTCCCGGCTACGACGGACATGACCTGGGCCAGGTCAAACAGCGCATCCTGCTGCTCCAACTCTTCTATCGGGTTGTCCAGGCAAGACAGCAGCGCCCAGACGACACGCCGCAAGCGTGGATCACGGGATATCCCGTCATTGATGAAAGGCAATGGCTGCCCACCGAGCGGCCCCTGCAGCATCGCAGGCTGGATATAGATTATCCGGTACCGAAAACCCGCCTCGCTCCCCGCCTCGCCGTCGTGCAACTCGTCGGGATACACCACGAAGGTATTTCCAGGGAGACTGTAGCGGGCGCTCTTGCGGTAGTTGAAACGGTGCACGCCGGCGAGCGTACAGCCGATCGCATAAGTGTCATGCCTGTGGGGAGCGTAACCGTAGCCACTGAAGTAGGCCTCAAGCCGCTCAAGGGGGCCAGGCTCGTCAGGGCGCCGTATCCAATCGTTATTGCCCTTCATTACTACTCCCAAGCCCCGAACGATGCACGTCTCACAGTAGCGGTCCACAGCTACGACGAGCAACTCACCAAGCGCCCCACCGCCTCCGCTTCAAGGCTCGTGCTTGAGCCGCTCCGTTCGTCAAACCGCCATCGCTTAAGCCGTGCGGGCGAACTATGCTTGCCGTAGAGCACTGCTAGGAAGCCAGGCACATATGGGCGCAGTATGGCGGTCCGACAATACATCCCAGGATGGGCGTAACAAGCGCGCCCCTTCCCCCAAATCATCCCGCACATCAGCTAAAGGCCGTCGCAAGACGGCACGCCGATTGGCGCTGCTCGTCGGCATTTCGCTGCTGGCAGGCGGTGGCTATCTCGGTTGGCAGGAGCTGGACAGCGCCCGGTGGCAATCGCATTGGTTAAGCCGCTATGCGGCCGATCTGGATTACGCGGTCAAACCCGGGCCGAGCCCACGCATTCAGTTCCCCGAGGACGGTCCGTTCGACCGCCGCCTGGGCTACGTCGATCTGCCGCGCTTCATTCAACAGCTGTCACAGCGCAACTTCAGAATCGAGGAGCAGGCACGCTTCTCGCGGGCACTGCTGGATTACACCCACCGCGGATTCTTTCCGCCCTACCCCGAGGATTCCCAGGCCGGGTTGACCATCAACGACTGCCGCGGCGTGCCGATCTACACCAACAGCTATCCACGTCAGTATTACGAGCGCTTCGAGGATATCCCACCGCTGGTGGTGATGAGCCTGTTGTTCATCGAGGACCGTGGCCTGCTGGACGCCAGCCGCCCCCACGCCAACCCGGCGGTGGACTGGCCGCGCTTCACCAAGGCGGCGATCAGCCAGCTGGAGAAGCGCCTTGGCCTCAGCGGCCAGGCCGCCGGCGGCAGCACCCTGGCCACCCAGGTCGAGAAGTATCGGCATTCGCCCGAAGGCCGCACCGGCGATCCGCAGGAAAAGATCCGGCAGATGATCTCCGCCAGCGTGCGTACCTATCGCGAGGGCCCGCAAACCCTGGCCACCCGCCAGCGCATCGTGCGCGACTACCTCAACAGCGTGCCGCTCTCGGCGGCGCCCGGACACGGTGAAGTGCATGGCATCGCCGATGGCTTGCGACTGTGGTTCGGCGCCGACTTCCGTGAAGTCAATCGCCTGCTCGACCCACGCAGCGCCGAC
>DNMQ01000457.1 GCA_003488145.1 Pseudomonas sp. | reverse complement strand
CAGCTGACCTGGCAGGACATGGCCGATCTTTCCGAGGTGGTGCCTACGCTGGCCAAGGTCTACCCCAACGGCCAGGCCGACGTGAACCATTTCCACGCCTGCGGCGGCGTACCGTTCATGGTGCGCACGCTGCTCGACGCCGGTCTGTTGCACGAGGACGTGCATACCGTCGTCGGCAAGGGCCTGCGGCGCTACATCCAGGAGCCGTTCCTCGACGGTGACAAGCTGGTGTGGCGCGACGGCCCGGCGCAGAGCCTTGACGAAAATATCCTGCGCCCGGCCGAGCGGCCATTCTCGCCGGAGGGCGGGCTGCGCGTGCTGGAAGGCAACCTCGGCCGCGGTGTGACGAAGATTTCTGCCGTGGCGCCCGAGCACCGTTTTGTCGAGGCGCCAGCGCGGGTATTCATCGACCAGAGCGAGCTGGCGGCAGCGTTCAAGGCCGGCGAGCTTGAGCGCGACTTCATTGCCGTGGTGCGTTTCCAGGGGCCGAAAGCCAATGGCATGCCTGAACTGCACAAGCTCACGCCGTTCCTTGGTGTGCTGCAGGACCGCGGCTACAAGGTGGCGCTGGTCACCGACGGGCGCATGTCCGGTGCATCGGGCAAGGTGCCTGCGGCCATTCATGTCTGCCCGGAGGCACTGGACGGCGGGCCGCTGGCGCGGGTGCGCGATGGCGACATCCTCCGCGTCGACGGCGAGAACGGCGAACTGCGAGCACTGGTCGATCCCGCCGAATGGGATGCGCGGGAACCGGCGATTCGGCCCGAAGACATGGGCATCGGCTGCGGTCGAGAGCTCTTTGCCTTCATGCGCGCCTCGTTCAGCACGGCAGAGCAGGGCGCCAGTGCATTTACCGAGAGTCTGGAGGCGCTGAAGTGAAGACGGCGCTGGTTGGAGATATTGGCGGTACCAATGCACGTTTCGCGCTGTGGCGCGACCAGCGCATCGAGCAGATTCGCGTGATTCCCACGGCCGACCATGCGCGGCCGGAGCTGGCGATCCTCGCGTACCTGAGTGAAGTCGATCAGCCGCTGGAAACCCTCGAGGCGGTGTGCCTGGCCTGTGCCGGGCCGGTCGGCGGCGATCTGTTTCGTTTCACCAACAACCATTGGCAGCTGAGCCGCGAAGCCTTCTGCCGCGAGCTGGGTGTGAAGGAGCTGTTGCTGATCAACGACTTCACCGCCATGGCCCTCGGCATGACGCGGCTGCACGATGGTGAGCGCATCACGGTTTGCGATGGCGAGCCTGAACCGGGACGGCCGCGACTGGTCATAGGGCCCGGCACCGGGCTCGGAGTCGCCGGATTGCTGCCACTGTCTGGCGGCGGTTGGCGCGCCTTGCCGGGCGAGGGCGGGCATATCTGCCTTCCCGTCGGCAGCGAGCGCGAGGCGGCGATCTGGGCGCATCTGCACCGTTCGCTCGGCCATGTGAATGCCGAGGCAGTGCTCAGCGGTCCAGGGCTGCTGACGCTCTACCGCGCATGCTGCGCGCTGGATGGACAGCAGGTGGCGCTCGATTCGCCCGCAGCTATCACCAAGGCCGCGCTGGCCGGCGATACCTACGCCGCGGCGGTGCTGGAGCAGTTCTGCCGCTGGTTGGGGCGTATCGTCGGCGATAACGTGCTGACCCTCGGTGCCCGCGGCGGCGTTTACATCGTCGGTGGAGTGGTGCCGCGTTTCGCCGAGATGTTCCTGCGCAGCGGTTTTAGCGAGGCGTTGCGCGAGAAGGGACAGATGAGCCGTTATTTCGATCGCCTGCCGGTCTGGCTGGTGACCGCGCCGTATCCCGGCCTCGAGGGCGCGGGCGTGGCATTGCAACCGTTGTTGGAGGGAGCCTAGGCTGCGACATGTCGGGTCGACGGGTGACCCCATAACAACAAGAAAAGGGACGTGACGTGAGCCAAGCAGGTAAGAACATCCTTCTGGTCGACGACGATCAGGAAATCCGCGAACTGTTGCAGACCTATCTCAGCCGCTCGGGCTTTCATGTGCGCGGCGTGCCGGACGGCGGGCAGTTTCGCGCGGCGCTGTGTGCCGAGCCGGCCGATCTGGTGATTCTCGACGTGATGCTGCCCGACGAGGACGGCTTCAGCCTGTGCCGCTGGATTCGCCAGCACGAGCGGTTGGCTTCGATGCCGATCATCATGCTCACCGCCAGCTCCGACGAGGCCGATCGGGTCGTCGGCCTGGAGCTGGGGGCCGACGACTACCTGGGTAAGCCGTTCAGCCCGCGCGAATTGCTCGCGCGGATCAAGGCACTGCTGCGACGCGTCAGCTTCGCCCAGGAACGCGGCAGTGATGTTCTGGCCTTCGATGAGTGGCGGCTGGACATGATCAGCCACCGCCTGTTCCACGCCGACGGCGAGGAGGTCTTTCTCTCCGGCGCCGATTTCGCCCTGCTCAAGCTGTTTCTCGATCATCCGCAGCAGATCCTCGACCGCGACACGATCGCCAACGCCACCCGTGGTCGCGAGGTGATGCCGCTGGAGCGCATCGTCGACATGGCGGTCAGTCGCCTGCGCCAGCGCCTGCGCGACACCGGCAAGTCGCCGCGGCTGATCCGCACGGTACGTGGCAGCGGTTACTTGTTGGCTACCCAGGTGACGCCGCACCATGAATCTGCGCACTGAGCGGGGGCGCCTGCGGCTGGTGCCACGTTCGCTGCTCGGACGGATGCTGTTGCTGACCCTGCTGGCGGTGTTGCTGGCCCAGGGGCTTTCGAGCCTGATCTGGCTGTCCCAGCTACGCGCCAGCCAGATGGAAGGCTTGCTCACCAGCGCCCGCAGCCTGGCGCAGTCGATGGCGGCCAGCGTCAGCTACTTCCGTTCGCTGCCGCTGGGCTATCGCCCATTGGTGCTCGATCAGTTGCGCAGCATGGGCGGTACACGTTTCTTCGTGTCGCTCAACGACAAGCCGCTGGACATGGAGATCCTCCCGGAAACGCCGCGCAAGCGTGCGGTCCTGCATGAGGTGGAGCAGGTATTGCGCCAGCGACTCGGCGGCGCGGTGGACCTGAACATCGAGTTCGTCAGCCCCGATGACCTGCGCATCTTCAACAGTGGCATCACGCTCGATGAGTTGCCGCGCTCCTGGGCGCACTACGCGCTGGGCCTCGAACCGCTGTCACCGCCGGTGCTGGTGACGCAGAT
>DNMQ01000458.1:2071-16559 GCA_003488145.1 Pseudomonas sp. | reverse complement strand
CAGCGGCTGTCCGCTGCATCGCCGAGTTCACGCAGGATCGGGGCAAGCAGCAGGTGGCAGTGCTCGCTGCTGCCACTCAGGCTCAACTCGCTCAGATATTCCTTGTCCTGCTCGGGTTTGTTGCGTGGTTTCAGGTTGCCGAACGGTGCCAGGCTTTGCGCAATGACGCCGTCGAACAACGAAAGTTGGGGCCGGGAAGTGCTGGTCTGGTACTGCATGAACCTTCTCCTTAGCGGCGGATTACGCCGACACTCAAGCCTTCTATCACCAGTTCCTGCTGTTCGAGGTCGACCTCGATGGGCGCGAACTCGGGGTTTTCAGCCAACAGCCAAACCTTCTTGCCGTCACGCTTGAAACGCTTCACCGTGACTTCGTCACCGACGCGAGCAACCACGATCTGGCCGTTGCGGGCCTCGCGGGTGGTGTGCACGGCCAGCAGGTCGCCATCGAAAATGCCGACGTCCTTCATGCTCATGCCGTGGACACGCAGCAGATAATCGGCGCGCGGATGGAAAAACGCGGGGCTGATCTGGCAGGATTCTTCGACATGTTGCTGCGCCAGAATCGGCGCGCCGGCAGCAACGCGGCCGATGATCGGCAGGCCGTTTTCGGATGCGGCGGGTTCGAAGTCCGGAATACGTATCCCGCGAGACGCCCCGGGCGTCATCTCGATAGCGCCCTTGCGGGCAAGTGCCTTGAGATGTTCTTCGGCAGCGTTGGGTGACTTGAAGCCGAGTTCCTGAGCGATCTCTGCGCGAGTGGGTGGATACCCATTGTCTTCCAGGCAGCGCTTGATGAACGCGAGGATTTCCGTCTGGCGAGGCGTCAGCTTGATCATGTCGGTCTCTGTTCTTTTATACAGTGACTGGGATTATATACAGTGATCCGGCCTTGGCAACGAATGATTATGATGGTTTTGAAAGCACATCCGGCGTGCTCCGTGGTCTGTCTGCGACAATGACGCTAGTGCCGCAAGGCGTTTCGTGGTTGACTTGCCGGTCGGTGAAACGTAAGTTTCAAACAGGTGTTTGTCTTTCGGAGGGGGCATGGCGCAGTCGGAAACAGTTGAGCGCATTCTTGATGCAGCGGAACAGCTGTTCGCGGAAAAAGGCTTCGCCGAGACTTCGCTTCGCCTGATCACCAGCAAGGCTGGGGTCAACCTCGCGGCAGTGAACTATCATTTCGGTTCGAAGAAGGCGCTGATCCAGGCGGTGTTCTCGCGGTTTCTCGGGCCATTCTGTGCCAGTCTCGAGCGTGAACTGGATCGACGCGAGGCATTGACCGACAAGAAGGACACGCTTGAGGAACTGCTGGAAATCCTCGTCGAGCAGGCCTTGGCGGTCAAACCGCGCAGCGGCGATGATCTGTCCATCTTCATGCGCCTGCTGGGCTTGTCCTTCAGTCAGAGCCAGGGCCACCTGCGCCGCTATCTGGAAGACATGTACGGCAAGGTGTTCCGTCGCTACATGCTCAAGGTGCATGACGCGGCGCCGGCCATTCCGCCCATCGAACTGTTCTGGCGTGTGCACTTCATGCTTGGTGCGGCGGCATTCAGCATGTCGGGTATCAAGGCACTGCGCGCTATTTCCGAGAACGATTTTGGCGTCAGAACCTCGATCGAGCAGGTCATGCGTATGATGGTGCCGTTTCTCGCGGCCGGCATGCGCGCCGACAGTGGCATTGATGACAACACGCTGGCGGCGGCGCAACCGATCGCGCGGCGCAACGCGGCGGCTATCCCGGCGAAGGCTTGAGCTACAAGCCTGCCGGGTGATCGGCTAAGCTAGCCGCCCATGGCATTTCTCGATCTTCTGCATATTTCCATCGCCGATCAGCAGCTCTATGGCTTCGCCGAGGGGCAGCTGCGTCTGCGTTTTCCTGTCTCTACTGCACGCAATGGTGTGGGCGAGCTGAACGGTTCCGGTTGCACGCCACGCGGTTTGCATCAGGTGCGAGCGCGGCTCGGTGACGGTTTGCCTCAAGGTGCGGTGTTGCGTGGGCGGCGCTGGACAGGGGAGGTATGGTCCCCTGAGCTTCACGGAATTTCTCCCGGTCGTGACTGGATCCTGACCCGGATTCTCTGGCTCAGCGGGTGCGAGCCTGGAGTCAATCGCCAGGGGCAGGTCGATACCTTCCGCCGTTACATCTACATTCACGGCACCCCCGATTGTGAGCCGATGGGCGTACCTCTTTCCCACGGTTGCATTCGCATGCGCAATGCCGACCTGCTGCAACTCTTCCCATTGGTGCCGCCTCACTGTGCGGTGAGCATCGACGAGGCGCCCTGTCCCGATTGGGCTGCCGCTGAACTCGAATAAGGATTCCTTCTGCATATGCACGGTTCACTGATGCTGGACATTGCTGGTACCTGGTTGACTGCCGAGGATCGCCAGCTGCTTCGCCAGCCCGAGGTCGGCGGGCTTATTCTGTTTGCCCGCAACATCGAGCACCCGCGCCAGGTCGACGAGCTGTGCCGCTCGATTCGTGCCGTGCGGCCAGACCTGCTGTTGGCGGTGGACCAGGAAGGTGGCCGCGTTCAGCGGCTGCGCCAGGGTTTCGTACGGCTTCCGCCGATGCGCGAACTTGCGCGCTGCGCCGACGCGCCGCGGCTGGCGGAAGCCTGCGGCTGGGTGATGGCGACCGAGGTACTCGCTGCGGGCCTGGATTTCAGCTTCGCACCGGTTCTCGATCTTGACCACCAGCGCAGTGCCGTGGTGGGAACGCGTGCATTCGAAGGCGATCCGCAGGCCGCCGTAGTGCTGATCGACGCGTTCATCCGCGGCATGCACGCGGCGGGTATGGCCGCAACCGGCAAGCACTTTCCCGGTCATGGCTGGGCCGAGGCGGACTCCCATGTCGCGATCCCGGTCGACGAACGAAGTCTTGAAGAGTTGCGCCGCTGTGATCTGATTCCCTTCAAGGCGCTGAGCGGCACGCTCGATGCGATCATGCCGGCGCACGTGATCTATCCTCAGGTCGATGACCAGCCAGCAGGTTTTTCGCGGCGCTGGCTGCAGGACATCCTGCGTAACGAGCTCGGCTTCAAGGGCGTGATCTTCAGTGACGATCTGTCGATGGCGGGTGCGCACGTCGCCGGCGATGCGGCCGATCGCATCCAGGCAGCACTGGTTGCCGGCTGTGACATGGGGCTGGTGTGCAATGATCGGGCGGCGGCTGAACTGGCGTTGGCTGCGCTGCAGCGCCTCAGCGTCACGGCGCCGCCTGCGCTTTCGCGTATGCGCGCTCGACGGGAGTACGCTGCTGAGTACAAGCAGAATCCGCGTTGGCTTGACGCCATTGGCGCGCTCAAGGCCGCCGACCTGATTGACTGACCCTTTTTCTTTCAAGGAATACCCATGACTGTCCATGCCATCATCGGCGGCACCGGCCTGACTCAGTTGAGCGGCTTCAAGATGCAGCGCGCGCAGCTCATCGATACGCCCTACGGGCGCCCGTCCGGTGAAATCCTGCGTGGCGAATACAGCGGCCGAGAGGTGCTGTTCCTTGCACGGCATGGCCATCCGCACCGCATTCCGCCACATCAGGTGAATTACCGAGCCAACTTATGGGCGCTGAGGCAGGCCGGGGCGGAGGCTATTCTTGCAATCAATGCGGTCGGTGGCATCCATTCGGCCATGGGCTCCGGACATTTTTGCGTACCCCATCAGATTGTCGATTACACCTACGGTCGCGAACACACCTTCTTCGAAGGCGATATAGATCACGTGACCCACATCGATTTCAGCTATCCCTATGACGAAGCGCTGCGCGAGCGCCTGATCGGCGCACTCGCAGCCGAGGGCTATGCGTTCAGCAGCCACGGTGTGTATGGCTGCACGCAGGGGCCGCGGCTGGAAACAGTAGCGGAGATCACCCGTATGGAACGCGACGGTTGCGACATCGTCGGTATGACCGGAATGCCCGAGGCTGCGCTGGCGCGCGAACTCGACCTGCCTTATGCCTGCCTGGCGCTGGTGGTCAATCCGGCGGCCGGCAAGGCGAGCGGGGTGATCACCATGACCGAGATCGAGGCGGCACTGGCTGCCGGCATAGGCAAGGCGCGACAGGTCCTCGCAAACGTGCTAGCGACGTGAGTGATCCGCGGCGCACTGCAATGCGGGAGCGCTTTGTCTGAAACGTCGTTGTCATATTGCGGCCTGAGACTGGTATTTTTGCGGTGGCCCCCGTTGCGGCAAGCATGCTGCTTGCTACACTTGGCCGTCCTATGGAGTACCGGAATGTTTTGCCAGGCACGCACAATAAGAATTCTTAGAACCGTCGTGTTGCTCTGCCTGCTTGGCGGCATGGCCGGATGCTCGACCTGGTTTTCGGGCGATTTCAAGGACCCTACGGTCGAGCTCACCAAGGTCGATATCATCAAGGCGCGGCTGCTGGAACAGCAATTCATGCTGCGCTTTCGTATCGACAACCCCAACGATCACAGCCTGCCGGTGCGAGGGCTGATCTACAAAGTCCATCTCAACGATGTGGAGCTGGCCAGTGGCGAGTCCAGTGGCTGGCTGACGGTGCCCGCCAACAGCTTCGAGTACTACGAAGTGCCGGTGCACACCAACCTCTGGCGTCATATGAAGTACATCGTGCGCCTGCTGGAGAAACCCGACCGTCCGATCGCCTACCGCCTGGCCGGTGAGCTCAAGACCGGGCTGATGATGGGCCGGCGCGTGCACATTTCCAACAATGGCGAGATAATCCCGGGCAACTTTATTCCGGAGTAGTACCCAGATGAGTCAAGAACCCCACGTACATGGTCCCGACTGCAACCACGATCACGACCATGACCATCACCACGTTCATGGCCCGCATTGCAATCACAGCCACGAACCTGTGCGTAACCCGCTGAAGGACGTCGGTCGCAATGACCCGTGCCCTTGTGGCAGCCAGCAGAAGTACAAGAAATGCCACGGCGCCTGAGCCTGTCATGACCCTGGCCATCGGTCTGTTCGTCATCGCCGCGCTGCTGATTGCTGCGCTGGGTGGCTATGCGCTTTATCTCTGGCGCCGTGTCTGGCGCAACGAGCGGTTGCAGGCAGAGGCGCGGACGCAGCAGCAGACCGCGCTGGCGGAGGATCTGCGAATCCTCGCCAGCTGCCTGCTGGAGGAGCAAGTCCCGCTCATCGAAGGGGCAATCCGCATCAAGGTGCTGCTCGACAACTATGATGTGGCGCTGGGGCAGCATCCTCGTTGTCAGGTCTTCCAGCAGCTGTTCGAGGCCACCGAGCAAGTGCCGACCCATGCGGCCTGGAAGGCTCTGGACAAGCAGGAGCGGCGCCGACATGAAGCGCAGTTCAGTGCCCTCGAGCTGCAGCACAAGGCCGAGGCTCGACGTTCGGCCCGTTGGCTGCTCGACGAAGCTCTGCCAAAATCCCGCGACGCGGCCTGATCGACCGATCTTCTTCGCCGCGCGCCCTCTAATCTGTCAGTACCATCCCTTGCCAAGCTCGCTCAGGAGTCTTTGATGTCTCTGCGTCTGCCGTTCGCCCTGGTTCGCTTGACGCTGGGGGCCGCGCTCGGCCTGGCCGGCCTTGGCGGTTGTCAGGCCTATCTCGATAATCGCTACAGCGCCAGCCTGCCGCCGTCGCAGGGCATTCAGCCGCTGACCGGCCTGGCAGGCAGCGCGAGCATCCGGCGCAATTCGCTGGGCATGCCGCTGATCGAAACCTCGTCGTTCCACGATGCGCTGTTCGCCATGGGTTACGTCCACGCCACCGATCGTCTGAGCCAGATGGTCAGCCTACGGCTGATGGCTCAAGGGAGATTGGCGGAGATGGTCGGCCCCGGCGTGTTGGAGACCGACCGCTTCATGCGCGCGGTGAATCTGCGCCAGAGCGCCGAGCTGCTCTATCGCGAGTCCTCGCCGCGGATGAAGAAGTTCTTCGAGGTCTACGCCCGCGGCGTGAACGCCTACCTGTATCGCCATCAGGACAAGCTGCCGATGGACCTTGCCGAGTCCGGCTACAAGCCTGAGTACTGGAAGCCCGAGGACTCGGTGCTGGTGTTCTGTTTGCTCAACTTCGGGCTTTCGCAGAATCTGCAGGAAGAAGTGGCGGCGCTGCTGCTGGCGCAGAAGGTGGGTAGCGATAAGCTCGCCTGGTTGCTGCCGATCTATCCGGACGAAGCATTGCCGTTCGCCGAAGCCGACAAGCTCAAGGGACTCGCGCTGGGTGGATCGGTACCAGGGCTGGCGGCGATCGAGCAGGCGGCGCAAAACTTGGCATCGTTGACCCCGACTGGGATGGCTGCGTCGAACAACTGGGCCATTGCCGGCAGCAACACCCGTAGCGGCAAACCGATTCTGGCCAACGACACGCACCTGCCGCTGTCGATGCCCTCGTACTGGAATTTCATGCAGGTCCGCGCACCGAAGTTCCAGGCCGCGGGTGTCACCATCGCCGGGGTGCCCGCAGTGGTCGCCGGTTTCAACGGCAAGCTCGGCTGGGGCATGACCATGGTGATGGGCGACAACCAGGACCTCTATCTCGAACAGGTGCGCCGTGAAGGCTCGCGGTTGATGTACCTGGCCGATGGCAAGTGGCTGCAGGCCCGCGAGCGGCACGAAACCTACTTCGTCAAAGGCGAGCGGCCGATTCGCGAGACCATCTACGAAACCCGTAATGGGCCTCTGCTGAACACGGCGCTCGGCGAGCGCAAGCACCCCCTGCAACCGCTACAGCTCCGCAGTGGTTACGGCCTTGCGCTGAAAACCACGCAGCTGGAGGCTGATCGCACCCTGGATGCCTTCTTCGATCTGTCCCGCGCGCAATCGGTGGATCAGGCCTTCGAGGCGACCCGCGAAATTCGTGCGACGGCGCTGAATCTGGTGTTTGCTGACCAGCAGGGAATGGGCTGGCAGGTCACCGGACGCTTCCCAAATCGTCGCGAGGGATTGGGGCTGGTGCCGTCGCCGGGTTGGGACAATCGTTATGACTGGGACGGCTTCGCTGATCCGATGCTGCATCCCTACGACCAGGATCCTATCCAGGGCTGGCTCGGCACCGCCAACCATCGCAGTGTGCCGCGCGGTTACGGGATGCAGCTTTCCAGCTCCTGGTATGGCCCCGAGCGCTATGAGCGCCTGGCGGAACTGGCGGGGCGGGGCAAGCATGACACCCGCAGCACCATCGCGATGCAGTACGACCAGGTCACGCCGTTCGCCGCCAAGCTCAGGGCAATGTTCGAGGCGCCGGGCATGGCCGAGCCGTTGCGCAAGGCGATCGATGCACTGCCGGCCGCCGAACGCAGCAAGGCGCGAGAAGCGCTGGATCGACTGATGGCGTTCGACGGCAAGCTCGCTGCGGATTCGGCCGATGCTGCGCTGTATGGCGCTTTCCTGCACGAAAGCGCGCGGCAGACGTTCCTCGACGAGCTGGGGCCGGAAGATACGCAGGCGTGGCGAGCGCTGGTGCAGACGGCCAACACCTCCTATTCGGCCCAGGCCGACCATCTGCTCGGGCGCGAGGACAGCCCGTTCTGGAATGACCAGCGCACTGCGCATGCCGAAGACAAGCCGGCAATCCTCGCGCGCAGCCTGGCCGCAGCAGTGACCTTGCTGGAAGGCCGCCTGGGCAACGAGCGCAGCGCCTGGCAATGGGGCAAGCTGCACACTGCTAGCTGGACCTCCGGCGCGACGCAGTTGGCGCCGCATATGCCGGCCAGCCAGCGGAGCAAGATCAACGCTATCGGCAGCTACCTGGATCGCGGCCCCTTTGCCATGGGCGGCGACCACAGCACGCTGAATGCCTCGGCCTATCACCTGGGAACGGACTTCGATACCTGGCTGATCCCGGCGATGCGCATCCTCGTCGACTTTGGCCGCGACGAGCCGATGATCGGCCTCAACAGTTCCGGTCAGTCGGGCAATCCGGCCAGCCCGCACTATGCCGACGGTATCGATGCGTGGATGAAGGCGCAGTACATGAGCTTCCCGTTCAAGACGGAGAATCTCGACAAGGTCTACGGCAACCAGCGTCTGTTGCTGACGCCCGCCGGCAAGTCAGGAGGGGCGCCGCGCCGGCCCTAGGCCGGTTGCGGCGCTGCTGGCGCGACTTCCAGAACGCGGATCACGCCTGGCGTCGGGTAATGCCAACGCACGTCCACATCCCAGAACTGCGCGCCGTATCGCCGTTCCGGTTCGGGTTTCTGATACGCCGGGCGCGGGTCCTGCGCCAGGCACTGTTCGATAAGTTCTACCAATGGCTCGTCGAGGCGCTGCGCTTCGCGGCGAGCTTGCACCAATCCGGCGTCCGACCATTGCACCTCGATCAGCGCTGGTGTGTCGGCGGCCATGTCGTTGCGTGCGTCAGGCAGCGCATCGGCGTAGGGCACGTAGGGTTTGATGTCCAGCACCGGCGTGCCGTCCAGCAGGTCGATGCCGGAGATGAACAGCCGATTCGCTTCGACGCGATCCAGCCTGACCACCGATTGACCGATACCGTTGGGGCGATGCGTCGCGCGGGTGGCGAACACGCCGACCATGCGATTGCCGCCCAGGCGCGGCGGTCGCACCTTGAGACGCGGTGTGCTTTCCAGCGCCTGATGGAAGAGGAACAGCAGCCATACATGGCTGACCTGTTCGAGTCCGGCCACCGCATCGCCCTTGTCGAACGGCGGCAGCAGTTCCAGCACGCCGCGTGCGGCCGGGGCCAGGCTGGGTTGGCGCGGAATGGCGAACTTTTCCTTGAAGCAGGAGCGGACGTAGCCGATCGGCGAGACGCTGTGTTGCATGGGGCAGGCCTGGATACGGACGGGCGGCTGCGCATCTTACCCGCTATGGCGCCGCGCTGCGCGACGTCGGGCCGCGTCCTCTCGGGAGGTGGCGGCCCGGCGCCAGAGGCTTACAGGCCGAGCAGCTTGGCGACGTAGTCGGCATCCTTGTCGCCGCGGCCGGACAGATTGACCAGAATGTGGCTGTCCTTGCCCAGCCTCGGCGCGGTGCGAATCGCCCAGGCCACCGCATGGGCACTTTCCAGAGCGGGGATGATGCCTTCGACGCGCGACAGGGTCATGAAGGCATTCAGACACTCCTGGTCGGTCGCGGTCTGGTAGTTCACCCGGCCGATGTCCTTGAGGTAGCTGTGCTGAGGGCCGACGCCGGGATAGTCCAGGCCGGAGGCGATGGAGTGCACTGCGGACGGGTTGCCCTCGGCATCTTCCAGCACGTAGCAGGCCATGCCGTGTAGTTCACCGGGTTTGCCCTTGGACAGGGTGGCCGAATGGCGGCCGGGCTTGTCCAGGCTTTCGCCCGCCGGCTCGATGCCCACCAGCTCGACCGCGGCGTCTTCCAGAAAGGCTGTGAAGATACCCATGGCATTGGAACCGCCGCCGACGCAGGCGACCACCTGGTCCGGCAGGCAACCATGCCTGGCGAGAAACTGGCCGCGCGCCTCTTGACCTATGATCGACTGGAAATCGCGGACCATCTTCGGGAACGGATGCGGGCCTACCACCGAGCCGATGGCGTAGAGGTAGTTCTGCGGATCCTTCAGGTATTCCTCGAAGGCGCTGTCCACCGCTTCCTTGAGCGTCGCCGCGCCTCGGGTGACCGCCACCAGCTTGCAGCCGAGGATCTTCATCTTGGTGACGTTGGGATGTTCCTTCTCGATGTCCACCTGGCCCATGTGGATTTCGCAGGGGATGCCCACCAGCGCGCAGGCGGTGGCCAGGGCGACACCGTGTTGGCCGGCGCCGGTCTCGGCGATCACCTTGGTCTTGCCCATGAACCGGGCAAGCAGTGCCTCGCCCAGACAGTGATTGATCTTGTGTGCCCCGGTGTGATTCAGGTCCTCGCGCTTCAGGTGAATCTGCGCGCCACCGAGCTGCTCGGACAGGCGCCGGGCATGGAAGATCGGGCTCGGCCGGCCCACGTAGTCGGCGAACAGGGCCGCCAGTTCCTGCTGGAAATCCTCGCGCTGGCGGATCTCTTCGTAGGCCAGGTTGATGTCGTCCATCGCCTGCTTGAGGTGCGGCGGCACCAGCTGGCCACCGTAGGGGCCGAAGTAGCCGTTGGCGTCGGGCATGGCAGTGAAACGAGGATCGGACGACATGGGTTCATCTCTGCAGGTTGAAGGGAGCGCCTGGTTACGCGGGGCCGATCATAAGCCAGCGTCCGTACCGCTGAAAATGCAGCCGCAGCCACGCCGCGATGCTCACCGGTTCGCTGCTGCGCGTTGCCGAACGCCGGGGTAGCGAAGGCGCTGGCCGGCACCGAGCAGGCTGTGGGTGGTTCGGTTTGTTCGCGGGATTGGCATTTATCGTGTAGGATGCCTCGCTTATTTCATCTGATCGGAGCAAATCAACGCTTTTGTTTTGTCGGCGCTCTTGTCGCCGAAGGGTATGGCTGTCATCAGCACAGCACGTCTTGCATGCCCGCCCCGCCATCAGGCCCGCGCAATTTCCATGGAATTGCACGCTACCTGCCGCAATACGTCGCACTGCGATGTCGTAAAGCCAGAACAAGTTCAGGAGATAGAACTGATGAACGAGGCTGAGCTCTCGCCCAATGATTCCGACGCGCCCGCTGATCGAATCAATCCCGTAGTGTTCTACGGTTCCGCCATCGCCATCGTGGTATTCGCTGTATGGACGATGTTCTTCACTGATCGCTCGCTGGCGGTCATCAACACGGTACTCGGCTGGATATCCAACAGCTTCGGCTGGTTCTACTTTCTCGCCGTGCTGCTGTACCTGCTGTTCGTGGTGATCGTCGCCACCAGTCGTTACGGCAAGATCCGCCTCGGGCCGGATCACTCCAAACCCGAGTTCAATGTGGTGACCTGGGCGGCGATGCTGTTTTCCGCCGGGATCGGCATCGACTTGCTGTTCTTCTGCATCGCCGAGCCAATCACCCAGTTTCTCGAGCCGCCGGTAGGTGAGGGCGGCACAACCCAGGCGGCACGCCACGCCATGGAGCTGACCTTCCTGCACTGGGGGCTGTCCGGTTGGGGCGTGTACACCCTGGTAGGCATGTCGCTGGCCTATTTCAGCTTTCGCCAGGGGCTGCCGCTGTCGATCCGCTCGGCGCTGTATCCGATCTTCGGCAAGCGCATCCATGGCGCGATCGGCCACACCGTGGATGGCGCGGCCGTGCTGGGCACGATCTTCGGCATCGCCACGAGTCTGGGCATCGGCATCATCCAGCTGAACTTCGGCCTCAACTACATCTTCGGCATCCCCGAAGGGACCCTGACCCAGGCCGTGCTGGTGGTGCTGATCGTGGTGTTCTCGGCCATCTCGGCGGCCACCGGCGTTGAGCGCGGCATTCGCCGGCTTTCCGAGTTCAACATGCTGCTGGCCGTGTTGTTGCTGTTGTTCGTGCTGGTGGTGGGCGATTCGGTGTTCCTGCTCAATGCCCTGGTGATGAATGTCGGCGACTACTTCTCCAACTTCATCAGCCTGTCGCTGGACACCTACGCCTACCAGCGCCCGACCGACTGGCTGAACGCCTGGACGGTGTTCTTCTGGGCCTGGTGGATCGCCTGGGGGCCTTTCGTCGGGCTGTTCCTGGCGCGCATTTCCCGCGGCCGGACCATTCGTGAGTTCGTCATCGGCACGCTGTTGCTGCCGCTGGCCTTCATGATGGCCTGGATGTCGATCATGGGTAACAGCGCCATCGAGATGGTCATGGGCGGCGCGCTGGAGTTCGGCGAGCAGGCCATGAACAACCCTGGCTCATCGATCTACCTGTTCCTGCAGAGCCTGCCGTGGTCGGGCATCACCACCATCGTGGTGACCATCCTGGCCATCGTCTTCTTCGTCACCTCGGGCGACTCCGGTTCGCTGGTGCTGTCGAACTTCACCTCCATCCTCAAGGATGTGAACAGCGATGCGCCGGTGTGGATGCGCATTCTCTGGGCCGCGATCATCGGCGTGCTCACCCTCGCGCTGCTGATCGCCGGTGGCCTGACGGCGCTGCAGGGCACCGTGGTGATCATGGGGCTGCCGTTCTCCATCGTGCTGCTGTTCATGATGGTGGGTCTGTTCAAGGCCCTGCATGTTGAAGGGGTAATGGCCGACAGCTACCAGAAGAGCCTTGCCGGATATCTGTCCGGGCGAGCCACGCTGGAGCACGCCCACATGAACTGGAGCCAGCGTCTTTCGCGGGCGATGAGCTTCCCCAGCCTGTCGCAGATTCGCCGTTATCTGAAGGAGGTCGGCAGGCCGGCCATGGAAGAGATCAAAAAGGCGCTAGGCGAGAAGGGCGTACCGGTGGAGATTCTCGAGGGCGAGCCGGGCAACGAGCATCTGATCCTCAACGTCAACCTGGGCAGCGAACAGGATTTCACCTATCAGATCTGGCCGGTGCGCGGCACCATGCCGTCCTTCGCCCTGCGCACGCAGAGCAGTAACGCCGACTACTACCGGCTCGAGGTGCATCTGCGCCAAGGCAGCCTGGGCTACGACCTGATGGGCTACTCCCGGCGCCAGCTGATCGAGGACATCCTCGACCACTACGAGCACCACATGCACTTCCTGCATCTGCAACGCGAGAACGGCGGTGGTGAAAGCGGCATGCCCAATCCGGGCGCGGCGCCGACACCCTGACCCTGCACGCCTCGGGCGATCCCCGAGGCGTTCCATTCATGTCGCGGCAGCGTCGATCCGCTGCCGCCACGAACAGTACGAACGAGGTAGAACATGGCCCGTTTCCCACGGCAGCAACTTTATATCCATGGCGGCTACGTCGACGCCAGCAGCAACCAGACCTTCGAGAGCATCAACCCGGCCAACGGCGAAGTCCTGGCCGAAGTGGCGGAGGCCGGTGCGGCCGATCTGGAGCGCGCGGTTGAAAGCGCCGAGCAGGGCCAGCGCATCTGGGCGGCACTCACCGGCATCGAGCGGGCGCGAATCATGCGTCGCGCGGTCGATCTGCTGCGCGAGCGCAACGACGAGCTGGCGCTGCTGGAAACCTTGGACACCGGCAAGCCGCTGAGCGAAACCCGCAGCGTTGACATCGTCACCGGCGCCGACGTGCTGGAGTACTACGCCGGCCTGGCTCCGGCCATCGAGGGCGAGCAGATTCCGCTGCGCGACAGCAGCTTCGTCTATACCCGGCGCGAACCGCTGGGCGTGGTGGCCGGCATCGGTGCCTGGAACTACCCGATCCAGATCGCTTTGTGGAAGGCGGCCCCGGCGCTGGCCGCCGGCAACGCGATGATCTTCAAACCCAGCGAAGTCACCTCTCTGAGCGCGCTCAAACTGGCGGAGATCTTCAGCGAGGCCGGGCTGCCGGATGGCGTGTTCAACGTACTGACCGGCAGTGGCGCCGGCGTCGGGGCGCTGATCACCGAGCACCCACGCATCGCCAAGGTGTCCTTCACCGGCGGCGTGGCCACCGGCAAGAAGGTCATGGCCAGTGCGGCGGCATCGTCGCTGAAGGACGTGACCATGGAGCTGGGCGGCAAGTCGCCGCTGATCATCTGCGAGGATGCCGATCTGGATCGCGCCGCCGACATTGCGGTGATGGCCAATTTCTTCAGCTCCGGCCAGGTGTGCACCAACGGCACGCGGGTGCTCGTCCCGTCCGGTCTGAAACCTGCGTTCGAGGCCAAGCTGCTGGAGCGCGTGCAGCGCATTCGCCTTGGTGATCCGCAGCAGGAGGAAACCAACTTCGGTCCGCTGGTCAGCTTCGCGCACATGAACAACGTGCTCGACTACATCGCCAAGGGCAAGGCCGCCGGTGCGCGGGTGCTCTGTGGTGGCGGGCGGGTAACTGAAGGCGAATACGCCAAGGGCGCCTTTGTCGCACCGACAATCTTCACCGACTGCAGCGACGACATGACCATCGTGCGCGAAGAGATCTTCGGCCCGGTGTTGAGCCTGCTCGAGTATCAGGACGAGGACGAAGTCATCCGCCGCGCCAACGACACCGAGTACGGCCTCGCCGCCGGCGTCGTCACCACCGATCTGGCGCGGGCGCACCGCATCATCCATCGCCTCGAGGCTGGCATCTGCTGGATCAATACCTGGGGTGAATCGCCGGCGCAGATGCCGGTCGGTGGCTACAAGCAGTCCGGCATCGGCCGCGAAAACGGTATCGCCTCGCTGGCGCACTACACGCGGGTCAAATCGGTACAGGTAGAGCTGGGCGAGTTCGCCTCGGTGTTCTGAGGGAGGTTTGAACCATGGAATACGACTACATCATCATCGGCGCCGGCTCGGCGGGTAACGTGCTCGCCGCGCGCCTGACCGAGGACGCCGACGTCAGCGTGCTGCTGCTGGAAGCCGGCGGGCCGGACTATCGGCTGGACTTCCGCACCCAGATGCCCGCAGCACTGGCGTATCCGCTGCAGGGCACGCGCTACAACTGGGCCTACAAGACCGACCCCGAGCCGCACATGAACAACCGCCGCATGGACTGCGGCCGCGGCAAGGGCCTGGGCGGTTCCTCACTGATCAACGGCATGTGCTACATCCGCGGCAATGCCCTGGACTACGACAACTGGGCCAAGACTCCGGGGCTGGAGGACTGGAC
>DNMQ01000458.1:0-1878 GCA_003488145.1 Pseudomonas sp. | reverse complement strand
CGTTACCTGCGCGGCCGCGAGCAGCCACAGGTGGCGCGTGCGCGCCGTGAAGTGCTGCTGTGCGGCGGCGCCATCGCCTCGCCGCAAATCCTGCAGCGCTCGGGGGTCGGCCCTGGCGCGTTGCTGAAGAAGCTCGGCGTCACGCTGGTGCAGGAGCTGCCCGGTGTCGGCCAGAACCTGCAGGATCACCTGGAGATGTACCTGCAGTTCGAATGCCTGAAGCCGGTGTCGCTGTACCCGGCGCTCAAGTGGTGGAACCAGCCGGCCATCGGCGCCGAATGGTTGTTCCTCGGCAGCGGCATCGGTGCCAGCAACCAGTTCGAGGCTGGTGGCTTCATCCGCAGCAGCGACGAGTTCGAATGGCCGAACATCCAGTTCCACTTCCTGCCGGTGGCGGTCAGCTACAACGGCAGCAACGCCCATGACGGCCACAGCTTCCAGGCCCACGTCGGTTCTATGCGTTCACCCAGTCGCGGCCGCATCGAGATTCGCTCCACCGATCCGCGGGTCGACCCCAGCATCCTGTTCAACTACATGGCCCACGAGCAGGACTGGCGCGAGTTTCGCGATGCCATCCGCATCACCCGCGAGATCATCGCGCAGCCCGCGCTCGATCCGTACCGTGGTCGCGAGTTGAATCCGGGCGTGGAGGCGCAGAGCGACGCCGAGCTGGACGCCTTCGTCCGCGAGCACGCGGAGACGGCCTATCACCCGTCCTGCTCTTGCAGGATGGGCACCGACGACATGGCCGTGGTCGACGGGCAGGGCCGTGTGCATGGAGTGGACGGGTTGCGCGTGGTGGACGCCTCGATCATGCCGCAGATCATCACCGGCAACCTCAACGCCACCACCATCATGCTGGCCGAGAAGATCGCCGACCGGATTCGCGGTCGCGAGCCGTTGCCGCGCAGCACGGCGAGCTACTACGTCGCCAACGGCGCACCGGTGCGGCAACCACCGCAGCGTTGACGGATCTTCAGGGCGGTGGAGAAGGCCTCGCCGTAGGCTGTCGAGGACTGGTTGCGCAGAAATGAAAACGCCCCGCTAGTGCGGGGCGTTTTCCTGTAGCGGAGCAGTTCAGATCACTTCGGCCCAGAGGTCGTACTCGTCGGCATTGGTGACGCGCACGCGCACCTTGTCGCCCGGCTGCAGCGGTTGTTCGCTGTCAACGTAGACCATGCCGTCAATCTCCGGGGCATCGGCCCAGGAACGGCCGATGGCGCCGTCCTCGTCCACTTCATCGATCAGCACATCCAGTTCCTTGCCGACCTTAAGCTGCAGGCGCGCGGCGCTGATGGCCTGCTGGTGCGCCATGAAGCGGTCCCAGCGATCCTGCTTGATCTCGTCCGGTACCGGCTCCAGGTCCATGGCCTCGGCCGGCGCGCCGTCAACCGGCGAATACTGGAAGCAGCCGACGCGGTCGAGCTGGGCTTCGGTCAGCCAGTCGAGCAGGTACTGGAAATCTTCTTCGGTCTCGCCGGGGAAGCCGACGATGAAGGTCGAGCGGATGGTCAGCTCGGGACAGATCTCGCGCCATTTCTTGATGCGCGCCAGAGTCTTGTCCTCGAACGCCGGGCGCTTCATCGCCTTGAGCACCTTCGGGCTGGCGTGCTGGAAGGGGATGTCCAGGTACGGCAGGATCTTGCCGGCGGCCATCAGCGGGATCACATCATCGACGTTGGGGTAGGGGTAGACGTAGTGCAGGCGCACCCAGACGCCCATCTTGCCCAGCTCCTCGCACAGCTCGAGCATGCGCGTCTTGACCGGCTGGCCGTTCCAGAAGTCCAGCTTGTACTTGAGGTCGACGCCATAGGCGCTGGTGTCCTGGCTGATCACCAGGACTTCCTTCACGCCGGCCTTGACCAGGCGCTCGGCTTC
>DNMQ01000459.1 GCA_003488145.1 Pseudomonas sp. | reverse complement strand
CACAAGGAATTCCACCTCTCTTCCGCCGACCCGAACCTGGTCGGTGCCGACAAGGTGGTGACCATCGGCCGCACCAACTACGACGTCGCCGACCAGCTGTCGAACCTCGGCATGGAAGCGATCCACCCGCGCGCGGCCAAGACCCTGCGCCGTGCCGGTGTCGAGCTGCGCATCAAGAATGCCTTCGAGCCCGAGCACGGCGGCACGCTGATCAGCCAGGACTACAAGAGCGAGAAGCCCTGCGTGGAAATCATCGCCGGACGCAAGGATGTCTTCGGCATCGAGGTGTTCGACCAGGACATGCTCGGCGACATCAGCCACGACATGGAGATCAGCAAGCTGCTCAAGCAGCTCAAGCTCTACGTGGTGAACAAGGACTCGGATGCCAACAGCATCACCTACTACGCCTCCGGCTCGCGCAAGCTGATCAACCGCGCGGCGCGGCTGATCGAGGAGAAGTACCCGGCGGCCGAGGTCACGGTGCACAACCTGGCCATCGTCTCGGCGATCGGCTCCGACCTCAAGGTCAAGGGTATCCTCGCCAAGACCGTGGCGGCACTGGCCGAAGCCGGCATCAGCATCCAGGCGATCCACCAGTCGATCCGTCAGGTAGAGATGCAGTGCGTGGTCAATGAAGAGGACTACGACGCCGCCATCGCCGCGCTGCACCGCGCGTTGATCGAGCCGGAAAACCACGGCGATGTGATCGCTGCGGCCTGATTCAGACGCAAGACCGAAACGCCGGGCTCGTCCCGGCGTTTTGCTGTCCGGCTTCCCGACTGCGTATGACGCGGGTCAATACCACAGGCAAGCACCGGTACGACCATGGAAGCACGAGGCAGCTCGGCCCGAGCCGATCTGCCCAACCCGCTCATCCATGCCGCAGGAGTTGCCATGTTCCCCGAGTACCGCGACCTGATCACCCGCCTGAAGGCGGAAAACAAGACCTTTGCCCGCCTGTTCGACGAGCACAACGAGCTGGATCAGCGGGTCAAGAACATCGAAGCGCACATCGTCCCGGGCACCGACAGCGAGGTCGAGACCCTGAAGAAGGAGAAGCTGCAGCTCAAGGACCGGCTCTACGCCATGCTCAAGGAAGCGCCCGCCGCCTGATCCTCGGCGCCCCGCTCAGGCGGGGCGCCATTGCGCCTCACCCCGAATATCGCAGACGACGCGCAATCGACCGCCGAGCGCAGTAAAATGCCGCGCTTCTTCGATGCCCTCCTGCGAGTCCCGCGCCATGAGCACCCCCTACCGCACCGAGCTGCTGTCCCCTGCCGGCACGCTGAAATCCATGCGCTACGCCTTCGCCTACGGCGCCGATGCGGTGTACGCCGGACAGCCGCGCTACAGCCTGCGGGTGCGCAACAACGAGTTCGACCATGCCAACCTCAAGCTTGGCATCGACGAAGCACATGCACTGGGCAAGCAGTTCTACGTGGTGGTCAACATCGCCCCGCACAACGCCAAGCTGAAGACCTTCATCAAGGATCTGGAGCCGGTGGTGGCGATGGGGCCGGATGCGCTGATCATGTCCGACCCCGGGCTGATCATGCTGGTGCGCCAGCACTTCCCGCAGCAGACCATCCACCTCTCGGTGCAGGCCAATGCGGTGAACTGGGCGACGGTGAAGTTCTGGGAGAGCCAGGGCGTCAGCCGCGTGATCCTCTCCCGCGAGCTGTCGCTGGAGGAGATTGGCGAGATCCGCGAACAGGTGCCGGGCATGGAGCTGGAAGTGTTCGTCCACGGCGCGCTGTGCATGGCCTATTCCGGCCGCTGCCTGCTGTCCGGCTACATCAACAAGCGCGACCCCAACCAGGGCACCTGCACCAACGCCTGCCGCTGGGAGTACAAGACCCATGAGGCGAAGGAGAACGAAATTGGCGACATCGTGCACAAGTACGAGCCGATCGTCGTGCAGCCGGCACAAACTCCCAGCCCCGACCCAACCCTCGGTATCGGCGCGCCGACCGATGAGGTATTCCTGCTCGAAGACAGCAGCCGTCCAGGCGAATTCATGTCCGCCTTCGAGGACGAGCACGGCACCTACATCATGAACTCCAAGGACCTGCGCGCCGTGCAGCACGTCGAGCGCCTGGTGCAGATGGGCGTGCACTCGCTGAAGATCGAAGGCCGCACCAAGAGCCACTACTACGTGGCGCGCACCGCCCAGGTCTACCGCAAGGCCATCGACGACGCCCTCGCCGGTCGGCCGTTCGACAAGTCTCTGATGGACACCCTCGAATCCCTGGCCCACCGCGGCTACACCGAGGGTTTCCTGCGCCGCCATGTACACGACGAATACCAGAACTACGAGCGCGGCTTCTCGCTCTCCGAGCGTCAGCAGTTCGTCGGCGAGCTGACCGGCGAACGCCGCAACGGCCTGGCCGAGGTGACGGTGAAGAACCGCTTCGCGGTTGGCGACCGGCTGGAACTGATGACGCCGCAGGGCAACCTCAACCTGCGCCTGGAGCAGCTGGAGAACAAGCGCGGCGAAGCCATCGAGGTGGCTCCGGGCGACGGTCACACGGTCTACCTGCCGGTGCCGGAAGACGTCGATCTGCGCTACGCGCTGCTGATGCGCGAACTCGAAGGCAGCACCACCCGCGGCTGACGCCGCTACGGGCGGCGCGTTACCGCGTCGCCGCTAGCGCAGTAATTCGGCGAACTGTTCGGCCGGCACCGGCGGGCTGAGCAGGTAGCCCTGAATCTCGTCGCACTGGTTGGCCTTGAGGAAGTCCATCTGCGCCTGGGTTTCCACCCCCTCGGCCACCACCTTGCGCTCCAGGCTGTGGACCATGGCGATGATCGCCCGGGTAATCGCCGCATCCTGACTGGAATGCTCCAGCTCACTGATGAACGAGCGGTCGATCTTCACGTAGTCCACCGGGAAGCGCTTGAGGTAACTCAGCGACGAGAAGCCGGTGCCGAAGTCGTCGATCGCCAGCCTGACCCCTAGCGCGCGAAGTTGCTCGCTGATGCTGATGGCATTGTCGATATCGTCCAGCAACTGGCTCTCGGTCAGCTCCAGCTCCAGCATGGTCGCCGGCAGGCCGGTTTCCTCGAGCACCTGGCGCACCAGGCTGACGAAGTTGCCCTGGCGCAGCTGCTTGACCGAGAGGTTCACCGACACGCGAATCTCCGCCAGCCCGTCCTGCTGCCACTGGCGTGCCTGGCGGCAGGCCTCGCGCAGGACGAACTCACCGAGCGGAATGATCAAACCGGTTTCTTCCGCCAGCGGAATGAAGTGCGCCGGCGCGACCAGCCCGCGCTGCGGATGACGCCAGCGCACCAGCGCTTCGGCGGCCTCCAGAGCATCGTCGGCCAAGCTCAGACGTGGCTGATAGAAGACTTCCAGCTGGCCGACTTCCAGCGCCTTGCGCAGCTGATTCTCCAGCTGCAGGTACTGCATGCTCGACGCCTGCGGCCGGTCGGTGAAGAACTGCAGCGTGTTGCCGCCCAGATGCTTGGCCTGCTGCATGGCCATGTTCGCCTGGCGCAGCAGGACTTCCGCGTCACGGCTGTTGTCCGGCATCAGGCTGACGCCGATGGAGGCGCTGATGACCAGCTCCTGCTCATCGATGATCAGCGGCTTGCGGATTCGCTGCAGCAGCCGGCTGCCCAGATGCGCCAGGCTGCTGAGACTGCCGTAGGCGTCGAACAGCACGACGAACTCATCGCCGGACAGCCGCGCGATGGTGTCAGCATCGGCCAGGGTCTGGGTGATGCGCCGCGACATCTCGCGCAGCAATGCGTCGGCGGCCTCGTGCCCGAGGCTTTCGTTGAGCAGCTTGAAGCGGTCCAGATCGATGTAGAGCACCGCCATGTTGCGGCCGTTGCGGCGCACCCGCTGGCAGGCCTCGTGCAGACGCTCCTTGAGCAGGCCGCGGTTGGCCAGCCCGGTGAGGTCGTCGTAATGGGTCAGGTAGCGCAGGCGCTCTTCGATCTTGCGCCGCACGCTGAGGTCGGAGATGAACGCGACCACATGGGTGACGCTGTCGTTGGCATCGCGCACTTCGCGCAGCTGCACCCACTGCGGGTAGACCTCGCCGCTCTTGCGGGTCTCGATCAGCTCGCCCTGCCAGTGACCGTGCAGTTCCAGCGCTTCACGCATGGTCTGGTACTGGCGCTGGCTCTCCGGCGAGCCGGCGATGCGCGCCACGCTGTGGCCGAGCAGCTCCTCGCGGCTGTAGCCGGACAGCGCGCAGCAGGCGTCGTTGACCGCCAGCACGCGGTAGTGATCGTTCATGATCACCATGCCTTCGCTGGCTGCTTCGAACACCGTCGCTGCCAGGCGCTGCTGTTCGGCCTGGCGGCGCAGCTCGCTGATGTCGCGACGGGTGCCGATCATGCGCAGGGCACGGCCAGCGGCGTCACGCTGGATCACCCGGCCGCGATCCTCGAGCCAGATTTCGCTGCCGTCGGCGCGCAATGCACGGTATTCGACGGCGAACTGTTCGGATTCGCCCTTCAGGTGCGCGATCAGGATCGCGCGCACGCCGTCCAGATCCTTGGGGTGGATGTCCGGCAACGGCGAGCCATCCTCGTCGTAGCGGTGCTGCCGGCCGATGCCGAACACCACCTCCAGACGGGAATGATGAACATGGTTGTTCTGCAGATCCCAGTCCCACAGGCCGAGGCCACTGGCGTCCAGCGCCAGATTCAGCCGCGCCTCTCTTTCCCCCAGCTCTTCGGCGAGCTGCGCGAGTTCCGCGGTGCGCTCGGCGACGCGCTGCTCGAGGCCATCGTAGGCGCTGCGCAGCTGCTTTTCGGCATGGCGGCGTTGCTCCACTTCCGAGGCCAGACGGCGATTGAGCTGGTCGGCTTCACGGCCGGCGTTTTCCAGCCGCTCGATCAATTGCTGCTTATGCAGTCGCTGCTCGAGCCCATCGCTGACCAGCCGGCTGATCTGCCAGCCGATCAGGCTGAGGGTCGCCAGCACGATCATCGCCAGCAAACCCCAGCCCTGCTGCAGCGGGTGGCCGCTGGTCATCAGCAATAGGCCGGTGGGCAACAGACTTGGCACGGCGAAACTGAAGAAAGCGGGAAGACAAACACCATAAGCGACGCTGGCGGCCACGACGACCGAACCGATCAGCCCATAAAGCAGCGCCTGGGTAACAAAGACATCAGCCGGCACCAGCACGACCATGGCATAGCACAGGCTCAGCGCAGAGGCGCCACTGCCGACTACAAAGCGCCAGCGCCAGCAGGGCGCGGCTTGCGCCTCGGGGCTGACCCGGTTGAAGGCGAAGATCTGTTGCAAGCGCAACAGTGCGAGCGCGGCCATCCAGCCCAGCCACAGCCCAAGTTCGACACCACCCTGCTCGCCCCAGAGCACCACACCGAGGACCAGCGTAGCCAGCAGCAATAGCCAGGCGGGCACGCGGGAACCTCGATACAGCAGCCGGGTACGCTCGGCAGCATAATCGGCCGCCGACGCCCCGCTGGATAATGGCTGTGTTGATGCCGGGCAGGCGGCTCGGATGGAATCGGTCATGAATATTGTTCTAGTAATAACTGCACCTAAAACAGGTTCCCTCGGAACCATACCACCGTCGATAATGGCACGTTGATGGCGCCGCGTCATACCATGGTGCGTCGGAAAAACGGCGATCGGTACTCCAGCCGACCAGCGGAAGGTTCCGCCAGGCGCGATCGACCAGGACCGCGCCCGCGCCGGTTTGCCGCAGACTGCGCTTTCGAATGGACCGCAGGGCGAGCGCAGCGCAGGCATTTCCAATAGAATGCCGCGATGCATGACGATCTCTCTCTCCTCCTGAATTCCCTCAACGATGCTCAGCGCCAGGCCGTGGCCGCGCCGCTTGGCCGCCAGTTGGTATTGGCTGGTGCCGGCTCGGGCAAGACCCGCGTTCTGGTGCACCGTATCGCCTGGCTGCATCAGGTCGAACGCGCCTCGCTGCACTCGATCCTGTCGGTGACCTTCACCAACAAGGCTGCCGCCGAGATGCGCCAGCGCATCGAGCAGCTGCTGCACGTGAACCCGCAGGGCATGTGGGTGGGCACCTTTCACGGCCTGGCCCACCGCCTGCTGCGCGCGCACTGGCAGGAAGCCAAGCTGGCGCAGAACTTCCAGATCCTCGATTCCGACGACCAGCAGCGCCTGGTCAAACGGGTGATCCGCGAACTCGGCCTCGACGAGCAACGCTGGCCGGCGCGCCAGGCGCAGTGGTGGATCAACGCGCAGAAGGACGAAGGCTTGCGTCCGCGCAACATCCAGGCAGGCGGTGACCTGTTCCTCGCCACCCAGCTGAAGATCTACGAAGCCTATGAAGAGGCCTGCGCCCGCGCCGGGGTGATCGACTTCTCCGAGCTGCTGCTGCGCGCCCTGGACCTGTGGCGCGACCACCCGGGCCTGCTCGATCACTATCAGCGGCGCTTCCGCCACGTGCTGGTCGACGAGTTCCAGGACACCAACGCCGTGCAGTACGCCTGGTTGCGGCTGCTGGCCAAGGGCGGCGAGAGCCTGATGGTGGTCGGCGACGACGACCAGTCGATCTACGGCTGGCGCGGCGCGCGGATCGAGAACCTGCACCAGTTCAGCCAGGATTTCCCCGATGCCGAAACCATCCGCCTGGAGCAGAACTACCGCTCCACCGCCTGCATCCTCAAGGCCGCCAATGCGCTGATCGCCAACAACCAGGGCCGTCTCGGCAAGGAACTCTGGACTTCCGGCTGCGAGGGCGAGCCGATCAGCCTGTACGCCGCGTTCAACGAGCACGACGAAGCGCGCTACGTGGTCGAGAGCATCGAGAAGGCCATCCGCGACGGCATGAGCCGCAGCGAGATCGCCATCCTCTACCGCTCCAACGCCCAGTCGCGGGTGCTGGAAGAGGCGCTGCTGCGCGAGAAGATCCCCTACCGCATCTACGGCGGCCAGCGCTTCTTCGAGCGCGCCGAGATCAAGAACGCCATGGCCTACCTGCGCCTGATCCAGACCCGCGACAACGACGCGGCGCTGGAACGGGTGATCAACGTGCCGGCGCGCGGCATCGGCGAGAAGACCGTCGAAGCACTGCGCCAGCTGGCGCGTGATCAGGGCCTGTCGATGTGGGCGGCGCTGCATCAGGCGGTCGGTACCAAGGCGGTTTCTGGCCGCGCTGCCAGCGCGTTGAACGCCTTTGTCGAGCTGGTCGATACCCTGGCGCTGAAGGTCGAAGGCATGCAGCTGCACAACATGGCGCAGCTGGTCATCGAGCAGTCCGGGCTGCTTGCCTATCACCGCGACGAGAAGGGCGAGAAAGCCCAGGCGCGGGTGGAAAACCTCGAGGAACT
>DNMQ01000453.1 GCA_003488145.1 Pseudomonas sp. | reverse complement strand
ATCTCGTCGGTGATGTGCGGAATGACCTGAATGGTCGCACCCAGGTAATCACCCCGGCGCTCGCGGCGCAGCACGTCTTCGTATACGCGACCGGTGGTGAAGTTGTTGTTCTGGGTCATGCGGGTGCGGATGAACCGCTCGTAGTGCCCCAGATCGAGATCGGTCTCGGCGCCGTCGTGGGTGACGAACACCTCGCCGTGCTGGAACGGGCTCATGGTGCCCGGATCGACGTTGATGTAAGGGTCAAGCTTGAGCATCGTGACCTTCAGGCCCCGCGCCTCCAGGATGGCCGCCAATGAAGCCGAGGCGATGCCTTTCCCCAATGAAGAAACAACACCACCCGTGACGAAGATGTAGCGCGTCATGAAAAACCCTAGAAGTCTGCGTTAAGCGGCCGGCGCCGCCGGGGGAAAGCGAAGATGCCATTGCTCGCGAGCGGCAATAGCGCAACTGCCACGGATTCGAAGAAACCGCAGAAGCTGTATTGAGACGGGAGCGTAGTCTACCGGAAAGGCCTTATCAGCTCAAACCACTTAGAAGTCCGGCACGCCCCAATACAGGGCGAACCGCCCGTTAGCCAGGACTGGCAGATTGGCCACGCCGATCAGTTCATCATTGCAGTAAAGCAATGGCAGACGACTGCGCGCAAAATGGGGAACGCCAGCCTCGTTAAGCAGACGCTTCAGGTCGCGCCGGCCTCGGCCAGGCACGAGAAGCGCCTCGCCACCGTGCCGATAGCGGACCTGGAGTTTACCGGCAGGTGGCTCACCCTCCCCTCGAAGCATGCCATTGCCTGGTAGCTCCAGGGCTGTAGACGGATCCGACCAGTCGATCGGCTCGACAACCGGCTCAAGCCAGCTATCGGGCAGCCACCAGACCCGATCGCCAGTGCGCTGCAGCTCGCCTCCAGCCAAGCACCATCGCGGCGCGGCATCCGGCCGGGCATTCAGCAGCGACGCCCAGCCGGCCCAGTGATCCTCATCCGGCGCCAGCGTGAAGCTCGCCAGCCAATGACGTAGCGCGTTGCGCTGACGCACCGGCGTCAATGCTCGCAACGGCGGTAGCGCAAGGCTGGGCAGGCGCAGCCACTCAAAAGCGCTGACCGTGTTCGCAATGAGCAGATCCTGTTGCGCCAGCTCGTCCAGCAATTGCTGCGCTTCAGTCATATGGGCCGCTGCTCGAGCCATACTCGAAGCCGCCTGCGGCCAGCGCTGTTGCAACAGCGGCATGACCTCTCGGCGCAGAAAATTTCGCGAATAGTCGTGATCCTGATTGCTGGGATCGTCCACCCAGCACAGCGTGTTACGCCGGGCGTAGGCGTCGAGCTCGGCACGAGACGCACCAAGCAGTGGACGTACCAGAGAGCCCCGACCTAACGGCCGCGCAACCGGCATCGCGGCCAGCCCACGCACGCCTGCGCCCCGAAGCAGGCGAAACAGCACTGTTTCTGCCTGATCATCACGGTGCTGCCCGGTCAAAAGCAGCTCGCCCTCCCCCAGACAGCCAGAAAACGCCTCATAACGCGCTTCGCGCGCCGCACGCTCGACGCTTGCGCCGGGCAGAACCTGCACGCGAATCACGTGTAGAGGAACGCCTAAACCGTCACAGACCGCCTGACAGTGTGCCGGCCACTCATCACCAGCGGCTTGCAGGCCATGATGCACATGGATCGCGCGGATCGCAGGGAGCTCGTGCTGGGCAGCAAGCCGGGCCAGGGAATGCAGGAGGACGGTCGAATCAAGACCACCGGAGAAGGCCACCCACCAGGTCGGTGAACCACGCCAGGGAGCAAGGGTGGAAAGCAGAAGGGAATCAAGGGACATGGCGGCGCTTCGATGACCGGCGTTGTCGGCAAGCATAAAGCCCGGCGATGGAAGCAGCGATAGAGCGGTAGACGGTGAAGCGATGCCCGTCTCGATTCCGAATAGCGAAATCGAGACGCGGATCAGGCGTGACGGATCAGGCGATACCGTAGCTCATCAGGCGCTCATAGCGGCGCGCGAGCAGCGCATCGGTATCCAGCGACTTGAGCATATGCAGCTGGCTGTTCAGCTGCTCACGCATGGCCGCAGCCATGACGGCAGGATTGCGGTGGGCGCCGCCCAGAGGCTCCGGGATCACCTTGTCGACGATGCCCAGGTCCTTGAGACGCTCAGCCGTCACACCCATGGCCTCGGCCGCTTCAGGTGCCTTCTCGGCGGTGCGCCAGAGAATCGAGGCGCAGCCTTCCGGCGAAATCACCGCGTAGGTGGAATACTGCAGCATGTTCAGCTGGTCGCAGACGCCAATAGCCAGGGCTCCGCCAGAACCGCCCTCACCGATCACGGTGGCGATGATCGGCGTCTTCAGACGTGCCATGACGCGCAGGTTCCAGGCAATTGCCTCGCTCTGGTTGCGCTCTTCGGCATCGATACCCGGATAGGCGCCCGGGGTGTCGATGAAGGTCAGGATCGGCATCCTGAAGCGCTCGGCCATCTCCATCAGACGGCACGCCTTGCGGTAACCCTCGGGGCGCGGCATGCCGAAGTTACGGCGCACCTTCTCGCGCACCTCACGACCCTTCTGATGACCGATGATCATCACCGGCTGTCCGTCCAGACGCGCAGTACCGCCTACGATAGCGGCGTCATCGGAGAAGTGGCGATCACCGTGCAGCTCTTCGAACTCAGTGAACAGGTGATTGATGTAATCGAGGGTGTAGGGGCGCTGCGGGTGGCGAGCCAGGCGGGCGATCTGCCAACTGGTCAGATTGCCGAAAATGCTCTCGGTGAGCGATTCGCTCTTGTCCTGCAGGCGGGCAATCTCATCGCCGATGTTCAGCGAGTTGTCGTTACCAACCAGGCGCAATTCTTCGATCTTGGCTTGCAGGTCGGCGATCGGCTGTTCGAAATCCAGGAAATTCGGGTTCATAGGCATCCGTCATGCGTCGACGGCCAGGCGGCCGGGAGGCTGTTCCGTTTTTTGCGCCTTACCTTACGGGACCGGCGCATTCAGGTCGAACAAAAATTGTTCTGAACCATGACCCGGTCATCACCGGGCCGTTCGGGCCTGACCCGGAAAGCGCCATCGGCGACCTTCCGGGCCTCGGCCCTCTATCGGTATTGCAGGAAGACGTTGTCGCGTCCGAACTGGTCACGCAATGCCTGAATCAAGTTGTCGGCCGGGTCGATCCGCCAGGCTTCACCGAACTGCAGCAGGGCACGCGCGTCACGACCGGTGTATTCCAGCGTAATCGGGCAGGCCCCGCGATGACGGCCACAGACCTCGGCCAGCCAACGCATGCGCTCACCCTTGAGCGCTTCACCAGCGACCTTGACCCGTAGACTTTCGGCAAGCCCGGTGCGCGCCTCTTCCAGGCTCATAACCCGCTTGGCGCGCAGCCGCAGGCCACCGGAAAAGTCATCGTTGCTTACCTCGCCCTCCACCACGACCAGCGCATCGGTTTGCAACAACGCCTGAGCAGTATTGAAAGCCTCGGCGAACAGTGACGCCTCGATGCGCCCCGAGCGGTCATCCAGGGTGATGAAACCCATCTTGTCGCCCTTCTTGTTCTTCATTACCCGCAGATTGACGATCAGGCCGGCAATGGTCTGCTCGCCACGCGCCGGACGTAGATCGACGATGCGCTGGCGTGCGAAGCGCCGCACCTCGCCCTCGTATTCATCGATCGGGTGACCAGTGAGATAGAGGCCGAGGGTGTCCTTTTCACCTTTCAGACGCTCCTTCAGAGACAGCTCGCGCGCCTTGCGGTGGTTGGCGTAGACGTCAGCTTCGGGCTCGGCGAACAAGCCGCCAAACAGGTCCATGTGGCCGCTCTCAGCGCTGCGCGCCGTCTGCTCCGCGGCCTGCACCGCTTCTTCCATCGCCGCCAGCAAAACCGCCCGATTGCGGTCGATGTTGGCCTGATAGGCCTTGACCTCTTCGAAGAAATACGGACCCAGACGATCCAGCGCACCGGAGCGAATCAGCGCCTCAAGGGTACGCTTGTTGATCCGTTTCAGGTCGATCCGCGCGCAGAAGTCGAACAGGTCCTTGAATGACCCACCTTCGGCACGGCATTCAGCGATGGCCTCGACCGGCCCCTCGCCCACGCCCTTGACTGCACCTAGGCCATAAACGATACGGCCGTCATCGTTGACGGTGAACTTGAACTCGGAAATGTTCACATCGGGCGGGTCGATGCGCAGCTTCATGCTGCGGCATTCCTCGATGAGGATCACCACCTTGTCGGTATTGTGCATATCCGCCGAGAGCACGGCAGCCATGAACGGCGACGGGTAGTGCGCCTTGAGCCAGGCCGTCTGGTAGGAAACCAGACCGTAGGCCGCCGAGTGCGACTTGTTGAAACCGTAACCGGCGAACTTCTCTACCAGGTCGAGGAGGTTGCCTGAGAGTTCTTTGTCGATGCCATTGCTGGAACAGCCTTCGATGAAACCACCGCGCTGCTTGGCCATCTCCTCGGGCTTCTTCTTGCCCATGGCGCGGCGCAGCATGTCCGCACCACCCAGCGTATAGCCGGCCATGACCTGTGCGATCTGCATCACCTGTTCCTGATACAGGATGATGCCGTAGGTGGGCTTGAGCACTGGCTCCAGCCCGGCGTACTGGTAGTCCGGGTGTGGATAGGAGACTTCGGCACGCCCGTGCTTGCGGTTGATAAAGTCGTCCACCATGCCCGATTGCAACGGACCGGGACGGAACAGCGCCACCAGTGCGATCAGGTCTTCCAGGCAGTCGGGCTTGAGCTTTTTGATCAACTCCTTCATACCGCGGGATTCGAGCTGGAAAACCGCGGTGGTCTCGGCCTTCTGCAGCAACTGATAGGTTGGCTTGTCATCCAGCGGGATGAAGTCGATGTTGATCGGCTCCAGGCCCTTCTTGGCCTGTTCGCGGTTGATGGTTTCCAGCGCCCACTTGATGATGGTCAGCGTCCGCAGGCCGAGGAAGTCGAACTTCACCAGGCCGGCCTGCTCGACGTCGTCCTTGTCGAACTGGGTCACTAGGCCGCCACCCTCCTCGTCGCAGGCGATCGGCGCGAAGTCGGTGAGCTTGGTCGGCGCGATCACCACACCACCGGCGTGCTTACCGGTACCGCGGGTAATGCCTTCGAGCTTGAGCGCCATCTCCCAGATTTCCCGGGCGTCCTCGTCAACGGCGAGGAAGTCGCGCAGCGGCTCCTCCATTTCGTAGGCCTTTTCCAGCGTCATGCCGACTTCGAAGGGAATCATCTTCGACAACCGATCAGCCAGGCCGTAGGACTTGCCCTGCACCCGCGCCACGTCGCGCACCACGGCCTTGGCCGCCATGGTGCCGAAGGTGATGATCTGGCTGACCGCATTACGGCCATATGCCTCGGCCACGTAATCGATGACCCGGTCGCGACCATCCATGCAGAAGTCGACGTCGAAGTCGGGCATGGAAATCCGTTCGGGGTTGAGGAAGCGCTCGAACAGCAGGTCATAGGCCAGCGGATCGAGGTCGGTAATCTTCAGCACGTAGGCGACCAGTGAGCCGGCACCCGAGCCACGGCCTGGGCCGACCGGTACGCCGTTGTTCTTCGCCCACTTGATGAAGTCCATAACGATCAGGAAGTAACCGGGGAAGCCCATCTGGATGATGGTGCCCAGCTCGAACTCAAGGCGATCGATGTAGACCTGCTTCTTCGCCTCGTAGTCAGGAGTGTCCTTGGGTAGCAGCACCTCGAGGCGTTCTTCCAGCCCTTCAAACGACACCTGACGCAGGTAGTCGTCGATGGTCATGCCTTCGGGCACGGGGAAGTTCGGCAGGAAGTAGGTGCCCAACTGCACTTCGATGTTGCAGCGCTTGGCGATCTCGACGGTGTTTTCCAGCGCCTCGGGGAGGTCGCTGAACAGCTCGGCCATCTCTGCCGGAGTCTTCAGATACTGCTGATCAGAGTAGGTACGCGGCCGCCGCGGATCGTCCAGAGTTCGGCCTTCACCGATGCATACGCGGGTCTCGTGGGCCTCGAAGTCTTCCTGCTTGAGGAAACGCACGTCGTTCGTCGCGACCAGCGGCGTACCGCTGCGCCCGGCGAGCGCGACTGCAGCGTGCAGATACTCTTCGTCATTGACCCGGCTGGTGCGCTGAACTTCCAGGTAGAAGCGGTCGGCAAACACATCGCGCCATTCAGCCAGACGCGATTCGGCCAGTGCTTCGTCGCCATTGAGCAGCGCCTGGCCGACCTCTCCTTCCCTGGCGCCAGACAAGGCGATCACACCTTCGGCGGCCTGCTTGACCCAGTCACGCTCGATGATCACCAGATCGTTGCGCTGGCCCTCGGTCCAGCCGCGAGAAATCAACTCGGTGAGATTGCGATACCCGTTGGGATTCATCGCCAGCAAGGTCAAGCGGCTGAGAGGACCGTCCTCGTCACAACCAGCCATCCAGATATCGGCACCGCAAATCGGCTTTATGCCGGCGCCCTGCGCGGCTTTATAGAACTTGACCAGCGAGCACATATTGCTCATGTCGGTCACCGCCACTGCCGGCATGCCACCTGCCGCAACCGCCTTGATCAGCGGCTTGACCCGCACCAGCCCATCGACCAGCGAGTACTCGGTATGCAGACGTAGATGGACGAAGGAAACAGGCATGAACAGACCTTGAGCTGGCAGAACGACAAGCGCGGGATTGTACCGGAAAGCACGGACGGGCTGGCGACCGCGCTAACGGTAGCCGACACGGCAAAAGGGTGTTCGGCCGCCCAGGACCTCATGAAGCACCTGGCTGGCCCGCATACAGTTACCAGCTAGACCAGCAGCACGCTGGCCGGGATGTCGGTCTCGACAACTGCCTGCTCAAGCAGCGTACGCACGGGGGCGAAAGAGCGCCGATGAATGGGCGTTGGCCCTAGCCGACGAAGCGCCTCCAGATGGCTTGGAGTCGGATAACCCTTGTGCCCGGCCAGCCCATAACCCGGATAGCAGAGATCCAGAGCCTGCATTTCGCGGTCACGACTGACCTTGGCCAGGATGGATGCCGCAGCGATAGCCGGCACCTGACCGTCGCCCTGGATCACCGGTGCGCTGGGCACATTCAGCTGAGGGCACCGATTGCCATCGATGAGTGCCAGCCGCGGCGTGACACTCAGTCCATCAACCGCACGCTGCATGGCGAGCATCGTGGCGTGAAGGATATTCAGTTGATCGATCTCTTCGACCTCGGCTCGGGCAATGCACCATGCCACCGCCTTTGCGCAGATCTCGTCGAACAACGCTTCACGACGGGCTTCGCTCAGCTTTTTCGAGTCGTTGAGGCCTTCGATCGGACGCGCCGGATCGAGGATCACTGCGGCGGTCACTACAGGACCACACAGCGGCCCGCGCCCGACCTCGTCGACGCCGGCAACCAGCTCTTCGACCAGATTGAAATCGAGTCCGAACTGCATCAACGAACTCCAACCAGGCGCAACACGGCATCGGCGGCCTGACTCGACGCATCGCAACGCAGGGTGCGATGAATACTGTCGAACCCTTCGGTCTGCACGTCACCATCGTCCAGCAGTGGCGACAGAGACTGCGCAAGCGCTTCGGGGGTAGCGGCGTCCTGCAGCAACTCGGGAACCAGCAGACGCTGGGCCAGCAGGTTGGGAAGCGCAACATAGGGGCTCTTCACCAGCCGCCGGAGGATGCGGTAGGTCATTGGCGCTACGCTGTAGGCCACCACCATAGGACGTTTGAACAACAGCGCCTCAAGCGTTGCCGTACCGGAAGCAATCAACACGGCGTTGCAGGCGGCCAATGCCTCATGGGACCGGCCATCGAGCAGGGTCAGCGGCAAATCACGCGTAACCAGCATCTGCTCAAGCTGCAGCCGCCGCTCGGGGCTGGCGCAAGGCATGACAAAACGAATCCCGGGACGCATGGCGCGCAACCGCTCGGCAGCGGAAAGGAACAGATCCCCCAGTCGAGCGACTTCGCCGCCCCTGCTACCGGGCATCAGCGCGACGACCAGGCCATCCGCTGGCAATCCGAGCGCTTGCCGTGCCGCGGCACGATCGGCGCAAAGCGGAATGGCATCAGCCAGGGGATGACCGACGAAGCGAACCGGTACCTGGTGCTCGTCGTAGAACCTGGCCTCGAACGGAAACAGCGTGAGCATCAGATCGCAGGCGTCACGGATCTTCAGTACCCGCTTCTGACGCCAGGCCCAGACTGACGGACTGACGTAGTGCACGGTCTTGATTCCGGCCCGGCGCAGCTTGAGCTCAAGCCCGAGATTGAAGTCCGGCGCGTCGATGCCGATGAATACATCCGGCCGCTGCTGGATCAGCGTGTCCACCAGGCGTTTGCGGCGGGCCAGCAGCTCCGGCAAACGACCGAGCACTTCGACCAGACCCATCACTGCCAGACGCTCGAGCGGAAAGTACGACTGCAACCCTTCGGCCTGCATGCGCGAGCCGCCGACCCCGATGAATTCGACATTCGCGTGCTGAGCCTTCAGCGCCTGCATCAGGCCCGCACCAAGGATGTCACCGGAGGACTCCCCGGCTACCAAGGCAACCCTGAGCGGCCGGTTCATCTCAGCGGGTGATCCCACGAGTTGAAGCCTGGATCGAGTCGCGGAAGATCGCAACCTCGGGGAATGCCGCTGCACTTTCGGCCAGCTCGGTGAGTGCGGCCTCCACGGTCAACCCCTTGCGGTAGACGACCTTGTAAGCGTTGCGCAGGGCGTGAACGGCTTCGGCGCTGAAGCCACGACGACGCATGCCCTCGAAGTTCATGCTGCGCGCCTCAGCCGGATTGCCGAACACGGTGACAAACGCCGGTACATCCTTGCCGATCGCCGTGCCCATGCCGGAAAAACTATGAGCGCCGATATGGCAGAACTGATGCACCAGGGTGTAACCGGAGAGAATGGCCCAGTCGCCCACATGGACGTGACCGGCCAGCGCGGTGTTGTTGACCAGAATGCAATGATTGGCGATCACGCTGTCGTGGCCGATGTGAGCATAAGCCATGATCAGGTTGTGATCACCGAGGGTGGTTTCGGAGCGATCCTGCACGGTGCCGCGATGGATGGTGACCCCCTCGCGAATCACGTTGTGATCGCCAATCACCAGGCGCGTCGGCTCACCCTTGTACTTCAGATCCGGCGTATCTTCGCCAACCGAGGAGAACTGATAGATGCGATTGTGCCGACCGATACGGGTCGGCCCTTTGATGACCACATGCGACGCGATCACCGTACCCTCGCCAATTTCGACGTCCGGACCAATGATCGACCATGGGCCGACCTGGACGTCATCCGCCAAGCGAGCCGCAGGGTCGATGATGGCGCGAGGGTCGATCAAACTCATATCTTCTGTTCCGCGCAGATGATTTCTGCCGAGCAGACCGGCTTGCCCTCGACGCTGGCACGACAATCGAACTTCCAGATGCCGCGTTTGGCGCTGATGAAGGAAGCTTCCAGGACCAACTGATCGCCCGGAACCACCGGCTGACGGAAGCGCAGCTTGTCAGAGCCGACGAAATAGTAAAGCGTGCCATCGGCTGGCTTGACGCCCATCATCTTGAAACCAAGCAGACCGGCCGCCTGCGCCATGGCTTCGATGATCAGCACGCCTGGCATGATCGGATGCTGTGGAAAATGCCCATTGAAGAACGGTTCGTTGATGGTCACGTTCTTGTAGGCACGAACCCGCTTGGCCTCGACGTCCATCTCCGTCACACGGTCCACCAGCAGGAACGGGTAGCGGTGAGGCAAATATTCGCGAATCTCGTTGATATCCATCATGTCAGGAAAGAGCCTGTAAAAAAGTATAGGGCCGCCTGCGCTGAAAGCCCGCGCGAGCACTGACAGGCATTAACCCCGAAAAAAACCGGATCAGACGGTAAGCTCAGGCATCAGAAGCCGGATTCTGACCCTGAGTCACGGTAGCCAGGCTTTTCTCCAGCTGTTGCAGCCGGCGAGCCATGTCATCCAACTGACGAATACGCGCCGCACTCTTTCTCCAATCGGCAGCATTCTGCATCGCCGTGCCCGAGGAGTAGCTTCCGGGTTCCGTGATCGAGCGCGTGACCATCGTCATACCCGTCACGAACACGTTGTCGCACACTTCGATGTGCCCAACCATGCCGACGCCACCGGCGATCATGCAATTGCGTCCGATCTTGGTGCTACCGGAGATGCCGGCACAGCCAGCCATCGCCGTGTTGTCACCGATCTGCACGTTGTGCGCGATCATGATCTGATTATCTAGCTTCACGCCGTTGCCAATCAGCGTATCGGAAAGGGCGCCGCGGTCGATGGTGGTATTCGAGCCAATTTCCACATCATCCCCGATACGCACACCGCCGATTTGAGCGATCTTCTGCCAGGCACCTTTTTCCTTGGCGAAGCCGAACCCCTCACCACCGATCACGGCACCGGACTGGATCACCACGCGCTCACCGATCTGCACGTCGTGATAAAGCGTGACTCGCGGTGCGAGTCGCCCGCCAGCGCCGATTCGGCTACGGGCGCCGACGAATGACTGCGCACCGATCACCACATCCGCCTCGATGGTTGCGCCGGACTCGATCACCACATAGGGACCAATGCTGGCCGACGAATCTACATAAGCATCGGCAGCGACCACCGCCGTCGGGTGAATGCCGCTATTCGCTACCGGTCGAGTCTCGAACAGGTGCGACGCGCGCGCATAAGCCAGATAGGGGTCGCTAACGACAATTGCCGCGCCTTCGTAACCTTCAGCATCAGCGGGAGCCAACAACACCGCGGCGGCCTGGGTGGTCGACAGGTACTTGCGATACTGAGCATTGGCAAGGAAGCTCAAATGCGCCGGGCCCGCCTCCTGCAGGGTAGCGAGCCCGCTAATAGTCTGGTCAGCATCGCCGCGCAGGGTGCCACCCAGTTCCTCGGCCAGCTGGCCGAGTGTATAGACTGCGCCTGCCATATCAGCGCAGCTGATTCATGCGCTCGATGACCTGGCGGGTGATATCGAACTGCGGTTTGACATCCACCACGGCACCACGCTCGAACACCAGGTCGTAGTTGCCCTTCTTGATGACTTCTTCGACAGCCTGATCAAGCTTCGGCTTGAGCTGCTTGAGCATGTCCCGATCCGCCACAGCCTTTGCCTCGTTCAATTCCTTGGACTGGAACTGGAAGTCACGGGCCTTTTGCTTGAATTCGAGTTCCAGACGTTCACGCTCGGCCTGCTGCATCTTGTCGCCGTCCTTGACCAGGCGATCCTGAATACGCTTGGCGTCGCTTTCGAGTGTTTTCAGCTTGCTCAGTTGGGGGCCGAACTTCTTCTCCGCGTCGACCGCGTAACGTTTGGCCGCATCCGACTCAAGCAGCGCCATCTGATAGTTCATGACGGCGATCTTCATTTCGGCAAATGCTGGGGTCGCTACCAGCGCGGCAACGACGAGAAACAGTTGAGTCAACTTACGCACGGTAAACACCACTCCTGAAAGAAAGCACTGAGGCATCACGCCGCAATGTTAGAACGTTTGTCCCAGCGAGAACTGGAATACCTGAGTATCGGCTTCGTCCGGCTTGACCACCGGCATTGCCAGACTGAAGCTCAGCGGGCCCATTGCGGTAATCCAGGTCAGACCGACACCCACCGAGCTGGCCATATCGCCGAAGTCGATATCGCTGCAATTACTCGACTCTGTTGGGCAATTGGTGTTGTACACATTACCTACGTCCCAGAACACCGAGGTACGCAGCGAGCGCTGATCCTTAACGAACGGCATGGGGAACAGCACTTCCAAGCCCCCCTGGATGAGTACGTTACCACCGAACGGCAGAGGATCCTGATCCGGGTCGGCGATGGTGCCTGGGCGCGACCCGTCACTCGGCGTGCTACGAGGGCCGAGGCTGCTATCCTCGAAGCCGCGTACCGAATTGAAGCCGCCGGCATAGTAATGCTCGTAGAACGGCAGGCTCGAGGTCGAGCCATAGGCGTCCCCGTAACCCAGGCGCGTATGCATGCGCAGGGTGTAATCCTTGCTCATCGGTACGAACAGCTGGCCGTTGTAGTCGAGTTTGTAGAAAGACAGGTCGCTACCCGGAATAGTACTTTCGAATACCAGGCTCTGCGAATGGCCGCGAGTTGCGAGCACGCCGCGATTGAGGGTCGACTCGGACCAACCTGCAGATGCCTTGAAGTTGAGGAAGCTGTCGCCCTCCTCCTCCATGAAGTCGAAGATCTCGTCCACGGTATAACGGCCAGTATCAAGATCATCCTGCTGCACAGTCAGGCCGAATGACAGTCGAGACGTCTCGCTGATCGGGTAGCCGATGTTGATGCCGCCACCAAGGCTATCCACCGAATAACTGGAAACGTCGTAATCGAGTTCGTCGTAATCGGTGGTGCGATAGAAGGCGTTATACCCCAGGCTGACACCGTCTTCGGTCCAGTAGGGGTCGACGAAACCGAAGTTGTAACGCGTCTGGTATTCGCTGCGAGTCAAGCCCAGGGAGACCCGGTTCCCGGTACCGAGGAAGTTGTTCTGGCTGATGGAGCCACCCAGAATCAGGCCTGCGTTTTGCGCAAAACCGATGCTGGCCATGATCGAACCGGACGGTTGCTCCTCGACGCTGTAGTTGACGTCGATCTGGTCGTCCGTACCTGGCACCTGCGGCGTTTCTACGTTCACTTCCTTGAAGAAGCCCAGGCGCTCGAGACGAGTCTTGGATTGGTCGATCAAATAGGTCGACGCCCAACCACCTTCCATCTGGCGCATCTCGCGACGCAGCACTTCATCTTCGGTCTTGGTATTCCCGCGGAAATTGACGCGATTGACGTACGCACGCTTACCCGGATCGACGACGAACGTGATCGACACCGTATTGTCTTCGTCGTGAGCTTCAGGAACACCGTTGACGTTGGCAAAGGTATAGCCTTCGTTACCCAAGCGCCGTGTAATCAGCTCGGAGGTGGTGGTCATCACCTTGCGCGAGAACACCTGACCTTCTTTTGCCAGCAACAGCGCCTCGATCTCTTCCTGCGGAACCTTGAGATCACCGCTCAGCTTGACATCGCGCACGGTATAGCGCTCGCCTTCGTCGATGTTCACGGTGACATAGACGTGCTTCTTGTCTGGCGTTATGGATACCTGGGTCGAGGTGATATCCATGTTGATGTAACCGCGATCCAGGTAATACGAGCGCAGGCGTTCCAGGTCACCGGAGAGCTTTTCACGCGCGTACTTGTCGTCGTTGCGGAAGAACGACAGCCAGTTTGTGGTCTTCAGCTCGAACAGATCCACCAGATCTTCGTCCGCGAAGACAGAATTGCCCACGATATTGACGTGCTTGATCGCCGCCACCGAGCCTTCGTTGATCTTGATCTTCA
>DNMQ01000396.1 GCA_003488145.1 Pseudomonas sp. | reverse complement strand
ACCTTGCGCATCTGCTCGGCTTCGATCTCGTCGACCTTTTCCTTCAGCGCATCCTTGACGACGCTGCCTGGAAGAATGCGTTCTTCCTTGCGTGTGGCGATTAGCAGGAAACCCTGGCTGACGTGCACCAGGGGGGCGTCTTCACCCTTACCAAAGGGGGCGACGAAGCCGTAGGTGCTCAGCTCCTGGCTGGCGCAGGGGCGGGCAGGTTTGGCGGCCAGTGCAGCTTCGAGTGTCTCGGCATCTAGAGCGACGTTCTGGGTGAGACGGTAAACGAGCAGGTTACGAAACCACATGGCGGGGTAGATCTCCGGAAAGCAAAGGGGTGCATTATTCCTGCCTGGCCAGTTCAGGCCAACCCTGCAGGATGTTAATGCACGGCGGACGAGAAAAATCGGCTGGTAAATCGAGGGTTTTCCTAAGTCTTTGGAACTTCTGCAATTTTTTTTTCGAAAGGGGGTTGCCAAGGTGCGGAACCCTCTCTAGAATGCGCCCCACTTCGAGAGCAAACGGGTGATTAGCTCAGCTGGGAGAGCATCTGCCTTACAAGCAGAGGGTCGGCGGTTCGATCCCGTCATCACCCACCACTCGAGGTTAAGCGCAGCGGTAGTTCAGTCGGTTAGAATACCGGCCTGTCACGCCGGGGGTCGCGGGTTCGAGTCCCGTCCGCTGCGCCATATTCGCTTCACGGGTCCACTGAACGCCCTGAAGCAACGAAAGAAACGGCCATCTAGGCCGTTTTTTTTTGCCTGGATATTTTTGGGCGGAAGCTGCGGGTGCCGCTTCTCGCTCGGCTCGATCCTGCTGTCGGATTGCTACGCGCGTCCGTTCTTTGCAATCTCTTTACGGTCCTTGCCTTGGGGTGCGGTAGCCAGTGCCGGGATGCGCTGCTAAGCTCGACCATCGGTTTTTCGAATGCCCAACAGCGTATTTAAGGAAACAGCATGAGACTGAGACATCATCGTTTGGCGCCTGCGGTTGCCCTGGTTGGCCTGGTGCTGGCCGGCTGCGACTCGCAGACCAGTGTCAAACTGGACACTCCGGCGCAGAAGGCGTCCTATGGCATCGGCCTGAACATGGGCAAGAGCCTTGCGCAGGAGGGTATGGATGATCTCGACTCCCAGGCTGTTGCGCAGGGTATTGAAGATGCCATCGGCAAGAAGGAGCAGAAGCTCACCGATGAGCAGCTGATGGAAGCTTTCACCTTCCTGCAGACCCGTGCCGAAGAGCGCATGGTTGAGATGAATGCCAAAGCGGTCGAGGCTGGCAAGAAGTTCCTCGAAGACAACGCCAAGCGTGAAGGCGTGAAGACCACCGAATCCGGTCTGCAGTACGAAGTCGTCAAGGCGGCCGAAGGCCGTCAACCGACCGAGAACGACGTGGTGACCGTGCACTACGAGGGCAGCTTGACCGACGGCACCGTCTTCGATAGCTCGATCAAGCGCGGCAGCCCGATCGATCTGCCGGTCGGCGGTGTGATTCCGGGTTGGGTCGAAGGTCTGCAGCTGATGCATGTGGGCGAGAAGTACAAGCTCTACATCCCGAGCGAACTGGCCTACGGCGAGCAGAGCCCGAGCCCGCTGATCCCGGCCAACTCGGTGCTGGTCTTCGATCTCGAGCTGCTGGATATCAAGGGTGACGAGGCCGAGCAGCCCGCAGCCGAGCAGCCTGCTGAAGCAGCCGAGCAGGAATAAGCGGTTCCCTTCGCTGCAAACGAAAACGCCCCGATCTAGTCGGGGCGTTTTTATATGGGCTTGTTACTGAGTCAGTCGTCCATCTGCGACTGCAGGTAGTTTTCCATGCCCACCTTGTCGATCAGGCTCAGCTGCGTCTCCAGCCAGTCGATGTGTTCCTCCTCGGATTCGAGGATGTCTTCCAGCAGCTCGCGACTGCCGTAGTCGCCGACGCTTTCGCAGTAAGCGATGGCGACCTTCAGATCCTGCACGCCACCTTGCTCCAGCCTGAGGTCGCACTCGAGCATCTCGCGAGTGTTCTCACCGATCAGCAACTTGCCCAGATCCTGCAGATTCGGCAGGCCTTCCAGAAACAGGATGCGCTTGATCAGCTTGTCCGCATGCTTCATCTCGTCGATGGATTCTTCGTACTCATGCTTGCCGAGCTTGCCGAGACCCCAGTCCTCATACATGCGCGCGTGCAGGAAGTACTGGTTGATGGCTACCAGCTCATTGCCGAGGATCTTGTTGAGGTGCTGAATGACCAGCTTGTCGCCTTTCATGTAGTTAGCCTGCCTGACGCGGTGGGAATGCAAGCAGTCTGGCCACGCTCAGGCGACCTGTCAAACCTAAGTCATTGAATGCTAAAGCTAAACCCTAGCGAGAATAGTTGCGTTCCGCATCCTTCTGAGCAACTTGCTGATTTGCAGGCAAAAAAAAGCCGGGCATGGCCCGGCTTCATGGCTTCAGTCTGTCAAGCCTGAACAAAACTGGCAGGGTAGGCGAGGGAGGCCTGGGCACTTTGCACGTTGCTGAGCGTATCGCGCACGACCTGCTTGGCGACGCAGGCACACTTGCCGCACTGGGTGGCGACGCCGGTCGTTTCCCGTACTTCACGGTAGCTGCAGCAGCCTTCGTAGATGGCATCGCGAATCTGGCCGTCGGTGACACCCTGGCAAAGACAGACGTACATAGAAGCACTACCCGTTGAATTCGTTGACGGTTGGGATGCTAATCAGAATGAGAATAATTGTCAAAGTTCGTTCGTCGGGGGGTTCTCCGATGAGCGTATTTTTCCGTTCGTACCGACGGTGTCGAAGGCCGCAGCGAAGATCGGTGTTGACCGCTTTGCGGTAGACTGCGCGCTTTTTCGCAACGGAGGCCGTTCATGGCCCTGCAAGCCACACCATATAAAGTCGAGCTGAATCTCACGGACCTGGACCGCGGGGTTTACGAGAATCTGCGCTTTACGGTCGCCAAACACCCGTCGGAAACCGAAGAACGCCTCGGCGTGCGATTGATTGCCTATGCGCTCTGGTATAGCGAGCAGCTGGCCTTTGGCCGCGGCCTCTCTGATGTGGACGAGCCAGCACTCTGGGAAAAGAGTCTGGATGGCCGCGTCCTTCATTGGATCGAAGTGGGTCAGCCGGATGCAGAGCGATTGACTTGGTGTTCGCGACGAGCCGAACGCGTCAGCCTGGTTGCCTATGGCAATCTGCGCGTCTGGCAGGGCAAGGTGATCGATGCGGTGAAGGGATTGAAGAATCTGTCCATTGCCACCATCGACTCGGAGTCACTTGCCGCGTTGGTCAAAGACTTGCCGCGTAGTCTGCAGTGGGGCGTGATGATCAGTGACGGCACGTTGTTCATCACCGATGAGCGTGGTCAGTTCGAAGTGAAGTTGGGTTGGTTGCTCGGCGAGCGCTGAGAGCGCCCGCCGTGCCAGTCACGCTTGCCAGAACTCCAGCAGCGCATTGAACGACATCACCACCCCAACCGCCGTGGCCAGCATGGCCAATATGCCGAACATCAGCATCCAGGTGGGGTGACGGTAGCCGTCGCCGACGATGTTCGTTTTGCGCGATGCGAGCAGTATGCAGCCCAGTGCCAGCGGCAGCACCAGGGCATTCAGCGTGCCCGCTACCACCAGAACCTTCACGGGCTGGCCGACCAAGCTGTAGATGAGCGTCGAGCAGGCAATAAAGGCGATCACCACTCGCTGGTTATGCCGGCGGATGCTGTCATGCAGCGAGTACATGAAGGTCACACTGGTATAAGCGGCGCCGATCACCGATGAAACCGAAGCGGCCAGCAGCACTACGCCAAAGATCTTGTAGCCGATGGTGCCCATCGAATGGGAAAACACCGACGCAGCGGGGTTGCTCGGGTCGAGAGTCAGGCCCTGGCTGACGACCCCGAGCGCGGCAAGAAAGAGGCAGATGCGCACGACGCCGGTGGTAGTGATACCGATCACGGCCGCGCGGGTTACCAGCCTGACATTCTCTACCCCGGTGATGCCGGCCTCTACCAGGCGATGGCCACCGGAAAACGATATGTAGCCGCCGACCGTGCCGCCCACCAATGTCACGATCGGCAGCAGCAGGATCAATGGGTCGTCCGGATTGAAGCTGCGACTCATCGCTTCGAGCAGCGGTGGATTCGACTGCAGCATGGCGTAGCCGATCATGCACAGCATTACCAGGCCGAGAAGCTGCATCACCGAGTCCATCACGCCCTTGGCGTTGCGCAGCAGGAAGATGCCGATGATCAGCACGGCGGCGATCAACGAGCCGATTATCGGCGGGATGCCGAAGATCACATTCATCGCCAGGCCGGCGCCACCGATGTTGCCGATGTTGAAGGCAATGCCGCCCAGCACGATGAAGGCGGATATCAGATGGCCGACGCCGGGTATCACGCGGTTGGCGACGTCCTGGCCGCGCAGGTTGGCAACGGTGATCACCCGCCAGATATTAAGCTGGGCACCGATGTCGATGAGCTAAGAGATCAGGATCGCGAAGGCGAAACTCGCCAGATACTTCTCGGTGAACAGCGACGTTTGGGTTAGAAACGCGGGTCCGATGGACGAAGTCGCCATGATGAAAATGGCGCCGCGCAGGACGTTGCGCTGGGCGGGAGTGCCGCGTTCGGCTTGTGTGGCTTGCATTGGATACCTTCTTTTTCTTGGCGTTGGGGCAGGTAGAAATGCGCCGGGGTCATACCCGGTAATGTTGTTTTTGTAGAAATAACTGGCTGCTGGTCAGCTGCTCCTTATGAGCGACTACCGCCACTGGGCGAGCAGTTCGCGTTGCGCGCGTTGCGCGGCCTCCAGTGAAATCGGTTTGAGCCTGAGAGGGGTACCGGGCAGGCACTGCGCCAGCTGGGCCACCGCCGCAGGTGTCAGCGCGCCGAGGCGTGGATAGCCGCCGATTGTCTGGCGGTCGTTTAGCAGGATGATCGGCTGCCCGTCGGCCGGAACCTGGATTGCCCCCAGCGGCACGCCTTCGGAAATCATGGATGAGCGCGTGCTGTGAAGCGCGGGGCCGAGCAAGCGCACGCCCATGCGGTCGGCTCGTTGATCGACTGTCCAGTCGCTGTTGAAGGCATCGAACAGGCTCTGGCCGCTGAAATCACCAATCTGCGCGCCGAGCACGACCGCCAGGGTAGGGCTCGATAGTGGGGTGACGGTTTGCACTGGTAGCTCTCGGGGGGCAGCAGAAACACCGCCGAGCCAGTGCAAGCGGTCTCCCTCGGCCAGCGCTTGGCCGTCACCGGACAAGCCGCCGAGCTGCTCGCGCCGGACCGTGGCGTAGCTGCCCAACACGGGTGTCGCCTGGAAGCCGCCTGGTGCGGCGAGATAGGCGCGAACGCCTCGCTTTGGATGCGCGAAGGCAAGCAGCTGACCCTTACGGACCTCGAAGCTACGCCCCGGCGCGATGGCCTCGTCATCGAGCGCGGCGCCGAGATCGGCACCGCAGATCGCCAGGCAGGTATCGGTTTCTGCGCGAAGGCTGAAATTCCCCAGCGTGATTTCCACCGTCGCGGCCTGCACAGGATTTCCAAGCAGCCAGTTGGCCCAGCCGTGGGAAATCCAGTCCACCGGGCCGCCCTGGGTAACGCCGAGGTGGCGGACGCCCATACGGCCGCCATCCTGCAAGCTGGCCAATGCGCCGGCGCGTTCGATAAGCAGGCTCATGCGGCAGTCTCCTGGAAAGGGCTGTCGTTGCCGCCCAGGCGGATGAATTCGGCGCGCTCGATGGGCACGAAGCGCACCCGGTCGCCTGGTTGCCACAGGCTATAGCCGTCGAGCTCGCGGTCGAACAGGCGAACCGGGCTGCGACCGATCAGGTTCCAGCCACCCGGCGATACCAACGGATATATGGCGGTTTGCCGATCGGCGATGCCCAGGCTTCCGGCCGGCACCTGCTTGCGTGGTGTGGCCAGGCGCGGGCTGGCCAAACGCTCATCGACCAGCCCGAGAAAGGCGAAGCCGGGTGCGAAGCCGAGGGCGAAGACCTGATAGATGTGTGCGCTGTGTTGCTCGATCACGCCGGCTACACCGAGCCCGCTGCGCTTGCCTAGCGCTCGTAGCTCGGGGCCGACGCTGGCGTCGTACCACACTGGGATTGCATGCTGGCGCGCAGTTTCGGCGGCGGCGGGCTGCAGACCCTCGAGCGCTTGGTGAAGGTGCTGGCGAGCCTGCAGGTCGTCCAGTTGGATCAGGTCGTAATGCACCAGCAGGGTGGTGTAGGAAGGCACCAGATCGATCAGTGCCGTGCCGAAGGCGTCGCGCACCCGCTGACTGGCGGCAAGCATCCAGGGCATGTTGCCTTCGTCGATCTGATCGAACAGGCGCAACAACAGGCTGTCGACGCCGACCACTTCGATCCGCGGCTTCATGCGGGAAGCGCTTGCAGCGCGTGGCGGATGCGCTGGACGGCGGCTATGGAACCGGCGTTGTCGCCATGCACGCAGAGGGTATCGGCCTGCAGAATCAGCGCGCTGCCATCGCTCGCAATCAGCGCCTCGCCCTTGGCCAGGCGCAGGGCCTGGTCGGCAACGGTTTCTGCATCGTGGTGGACGGCGCCTGGCAGGCTGCGCGAAACAAGCATGCCGGCGGCGTCATAGGCGCGGTCGGAGAACACTTCAAACCACAGGGTGATGCCCATTTCTTCCGCCAGCGCCTGGCTCGTGCTGTTGTCGCGGGTGGACATCAGCATCAGCGGCAGGTTGGCGCTGTAGGCCTTGATGGCGCTCATCACTGCGCGCAGCAGGTCGGGCTGGCGCATCATGTCGTTGTACAGCGCACCGTGGGGTTTGACGTAGCGGACCTGCGTGCCTTCAGCGCGGCAGATGCCGTCGAGCGCGCCGATCTGGTAGAGCAGCATGTTCTCCACTTCGGCCGGGCTGCAGGCCATGGAGCGCCGGCCGAAGCCGACCAGATCCGGATAGGCCGGATGGGCGCCGATGCGCACATCATGCTTGCGTGCCAATGCGACCGTGCGCCGCATGATCTGCGGATCGGACGCGTGGAAGCCGCAGGCGACATTGGCGCAGTCGATGAAAGGCATCACCTCGGCATCCAGGCCCATGGTCCAGGCGCCGAAGCTTTCCCCTATATCGCAATTGAGTAAGAGACGACTCACGATGGCTGCTCCTTTCGAAATGGACTGGTGCGTTTGCGGCGGCGTTGAGGGTCGATACACTGATAAAGTATCGATAAATTATCAGCGTATTTCTTCCGTCGGCCGTCTGAAGTGCCTGAGCGGACATTGCTGTATCCTTTCCCGCCACATCGATACGAACGGCGCTGCCGCTTCATCAATCAGGAACTCAAGATGGTTGACGCCAAAAGCCCCCGCCCGTTGCGATCTTCGATCGTCGCTTCGGCGCACCTCGCCGAGCAGTCGCAGGAACTCTCTGAACTGGAGTACGGCATCATCGTCGCCAGCGCCGCGCTGATGCGCTGGATGGAGCGCTGCATGCAGGCCTGCGGCACGGTAGAGATGAACGCGCTGGACGTCATGGTGCTGCACAACCTCGCCAGTCGCGGCCGCGCCAAGCGACAGGCGGACATCTGCCTGCTGCTCAACGTGGAAGACACGCACACCGTGACCTACGCGCTGAAGAAGCTGAGCAAACTCGGCCTGGTGGAAGGTGCCAAGCAGGGCAAGGAAATGTTCTATCGCACCACCGAAAAGGGTCGCGCGCTCTGCCAGGAATACGCCGACATCCGCCGCGAATGCCTGATCGCGTCGTTCGAGAACCTGAATATCGATCCCGATGAGATCCATCGCCTGGCGGGCATGCTGCGCGCCATGTCCGGCCTGTACGATCAGGCCGCACGCGCGGCCACCTCCCTGTAATCCGTTTCACGAGTCTGGAATCCGCCGATGCGTATCGAACCCCGCCCCCTGCCCGAGCAGCTGCCCGACCTTGGCGAGCTGCCGCCGCTGCTGCAGCGCCTCTACGCGGCCCGTGGCGTGACCTGCGCTGAGGAGCTGGACAAGGGGCTGGCGCGGTTGATTCCTTATAAGCAGCTCAAGGGCATCGATGCGGCGGTGGAGCTGCTGGTCGAGGCGCTGGAAAAGCGCCAGCGCATCCTGTTCGTCGGCGATTTCGATGCCGATGGCGCTACGGCCAGCACCGTGGGTGTACTTGGCTTGCGCCAGCTTGGCGCTGCCCACGTCGATTACCTGGTGCCCAATCGCTTCGAATATGGCTACGGTCTGACGCCGGAAATCGTTGCCGTTGCTTTGCAGCGCGAGCCCGATCTGCTGGTGACGGTGGACAACGGCATCTCCAGCGTCGACGGCGTGGCGGCGGCCAAGGCCGCAGGGCTCAAGGTGCTGGTCACGGACCATCACCTGCCGGGTCACGAACTGCCGGCGGCTGATGCCATCGTCAACCCCAATCAGCCTGAGTGCGCCTTCCCCAGCAAGTGCATCGCTGGGGTCGGCGTTATCTTCTATGTGCTGCTGGCCCTGCGCGCACGGCTGCGCGAGCTGGACTGGTTCACCCGTCAGGGCTGGGCCGAGCCGAACCTGGCTGAGCTGCTCGATCTGGTGGCGCTGGGCAGCGTCGCTGATGTGGTGCCGCTGGATGCCAACAACCGCATTCTGGTCCATCAGGGCTTGGCGCGGATTCGCGCGGGGCGGGCGAGGGCGGGCCTGCGGGCGATCCTCGAAGTGGCCGGGCGCGATCATCGGCGCATCACCTCCACCGATCTGGGCTTCATTCTCGGCCCGCGGCTCAACGCGGCCGGGCGGCTGGATGACATGTCGCTGGGCATCGAATGCCTGCTCTGCGAGGACGAGGCACTGGCGCGCGATATGGCGGTCCAGCTCGATGAGCTGAACAAGGACCGCAAGAGCATCGAGCAGGGCATGCAGCGCGAGGCGCTGGCGCAGCTCAAGGATCTGCCGCTGGAAGACCTGCCGTTCGGCCTCTGCCTGTTCGAGGCGGACTGGCATCAGGGTGTGATCGGCATCCTGGCTTCGCGCCTGAAGGAGCGCTACCACCGCCCGACCATCGCCTTCGCCGATGCTGGCGACGGGCTGCTCAAGGGCTCGGCGCGCTCGGTGCCGGGCTTTCATATCCGCGATGCGCTGGATGCGGTTGCCGCCAAGCATCCTGGCTTGATCAGCAAGTTCGGCGGGCACGCCATGGCGGCCGGGCTGTCGCTGCCGCAAGCCAACTTCGGCGCCTTCGCCGCCGCCTTCGATGCTGAAGTGCGCCGCCAGCTGTGCGAGGACGATCTCACCGGTCGGCTGCTCACCGACGGCCAGCTCAGCGTCGAGGAGTTCCACCTGGAACTGGCGCGTGCGCTGCGCAACGCCGGGCCCTGGGGCCAGCACTTTCCCGAGCCGATGTTTCATGGGGTGTTCCAGCTGGTGCAGCAGCGTATCGTCGGCGAGCGCCATTTGAAGCTGGTGCTGAAAAGTGAATGTGGATCGCTGACCCTCGATGGCATTGCCTTCAACATCGACCGCGAAATCTGGCCGAATCCGACGGTGCGCTGGGCCGAACTGGCCTACAAGCTGGACGTCAACGAGTACCGCGGCCAGGAAAGCGTGCAGCTGATGGTGGCGCATATTGCCCCGCGCTGATCGATGCATGCCGGCTGACGATAGGCCGGCTGAATCCAGCGCCATTCCCCGTCAAGACGTCTGATTGTTGCCCGCGGCCATGGCGCCTAGAGTGGCTGGACAACAACAGCGCCATGCGGGAATCCGAAATGAGCGACACGACCGTCCATCACCGTGCCTGTCACCTGTGCGAAGCCATCTGCGGCCTGACCATCCAGACCGAAGGCGAGCGCATCCTTTCGATCAAGGGCGACCCCCTCGACAGCTTCAGTCGCGGCCATATCTGTCCGAAAGCGGTGGCGCTGCAGGACATCCAGAACGACCCTGACCGGCTGCGCCACCCGATGCGCCGCTGCGGCGATGAGTGGCAGGCGATCGGCTGGGACGAGGCGTATGAACTGGTCGCCGAGCGCCTCGCTGAGATCCGCGAGCGCCACGGCGCCAATGCCGTGGCCATCTACCAGGGCAACCCGAGTGTGCACAACTACGGGCTGATGACCCACAGCAACTACTTCCTCGGGCTGCTGAAGACGCGCAATCGCTTTTCCGCGACCTCGGTCGATCAGCTGCCGCATCACCTGACCAGCCATCTGATGTACGGCCACGGCCTGTTGCTGCCTGTGCCGGACATCGATCACACCGATTTCATGCTGATTCTCGGCGGCAATCCGCTTGCCTCCAACGGCAGCATCATGACCGTACCTGACGTGGAGAAGCGGCTGAAGGCAATCCGCGCCCGAGGCGGCAAGCTGGTGGTGGTCGATCCGCGGCGCAGCGAGACCGCCGCGATCGCCGACCAGCACCTGTTCGTCCGCCCCGGACAGGACGCCGCGCTGCTGTTCGGCCTGCTCAATACCCTGTTCGAGGAAGGCCTGACGCGTAGCACCGAACTTCCGCTGGACGACATCGAGGAGGTGCGCACGGCAATCGCCGCCTTCAGCGCCGAAGCGATGAGCGCTCGTTGCGGTGTTCCGGCTGAGCAGATCCGCCAGCTGGCGCGAGATTTCGCGGCGGCGGACAAGGCGGTCTGCTACGGACGCATGGGCGTTTCGACCCAGGCCTTCGGTACGCTCTGCCAGTGGCTGGTGCAGCTGATCAACCTGGTCACCGGCAATCTCGATCGGGTCGGCGGCGCGCTGTGCACCGAACCCGCCGTGGATCTGGTGGAAACCACCTCCGGCGGCCATTTCGCCGCCTGGCGCAGCCGGGTGTCGCAGTTGCCGGAGTACGGCGGCGAACTGCCGGTAGCGGCGCTGGCCGAGGAAATGCTCGAGCCTGGGGAGGGACAGGTGCGTGCACTGATCACCGTGGCCGGCAACCCGGTGCTCTCCACGCCCAACGGGCGCAAGCTGGAGCAGGCGCTGGATGGACTGGAGTTCATGCTCAGCGTGGACTTCTACATCAACGAAACCACTCGCTATGCCGACGTGATCCTGCCGCCGACCGCGCCGCTGGAGCACGACCATTACGACGCGACATTCAATCTGCTCGCCGTGCGCAACGTCACTCGCTTCAACCAGCCGGTGCTGCCCAAGCCCGAGGGTGCGCTGCACGACTGGGAAATCTTCATCGGGCTGGCTAAGGCCTACGCGGGGCGGGTGGGTGTCGAGCTGAAGCCCACCATGCCGCCGCAGCAGATGATGGACCTGGCGCTGCGCCATGGGCCATACGGCGACAAGTCCGAGCGCAAGCTGAGCCTGGCAGCACTGGAGGATTATCCCCACGGGCTGGATCTAGGGCCGCTCAAGCCGAATCTGGCGAGGCGCCTGAAAACGCCGAACAAGCGCATCCAGGCCGCGCCGGCGCTGATGCTGGACGATCTGCAGCGTTTCGCCACGCAGTCTCAGGCGGGTGTCGACGAGCTGTTGCTGATTGGCCGTCGCCATGTACGCAGCAACAATTCCTGGATGCACAACTACCAGCGCTTGGTGAAGGGCAAGCCGCGTCACCAGCTGCTGATGCACCCTGCGGACATGGCTGCCCGGACTTTGCAGGATGGCCAGCGGGTGCGCGTGCATTCGCGGGTCGGCGTGGTCGAGGTGGAGGCGCTGGCCAGCGAGGAAATGATGCCCGGCGTGGTCAGTCTGCCCCATGGTTGGGGACACGCCCGTCCTGGCGTGCAAATGGATATCGCGCGGCAGCAGCCGGGCGTTAGCAGCAATGACCTGACCGATGAGCGTGAGCTGGACGTTTCCGGCAACGCGGCGCTCAACGGTGTGCCGGTGCAGGTCAGCGACGCCTGAGGCTGACAGTTCCACCGATGTCGCGCTGGGCATGAGCGGCGAAACGGTCTCTACTGACGGGTGTCAAATCCGCATTACCGACAGTAGAGGCCGACATGTCCCAGCTTTTCCAGCCGCTTACCCTGCGCCAGCTCAAACTGCCCAACCGGATTGCCGTATCGCCCATGTGCCAGTACTCGGCGAAGGCCGGGATGGCCAACGACTGGCATCTGGTGCATCTGGGCAGTCGGGCCGTCGGTGGCGCCGGGCTGGTGATCATCGAAGCGACGGCGATCAGCCCCGATGGACGAATCTCGCCGGACGACCTGGGTATCTGGTCCGACGAGCATGTCGAGCCATTGCGGCGGATCACCCGCTTCATCGAGGCGCAGGGCGCATTCGCCGGCGTGCAGCTGGCCCACGCCGGGCGCAAGGCGAGCACCTGGCGGCCATGGCTCGGCAAGCATGGCAGTGTACCGATCGCTGCCGGCGGCTGGACCCCGGTTGGCCCGTCGACCATTGCCTTCTCGCCTGAACATGCCGTGCCGACGGCGCTGGACGATGCCGGCATCGCGGGCATCGTGCAGGCGTTTGTCGAGGCGGCCGAGCGCTCATTGGCAGCCGGCTTCAAGGTCGCCGAGGTGCATGCGGCCCATGGCTACCTGCTGCATCAGTTCCTTTCGCCCTTGTCCAACCAGCGGCAGGATCGTTATGGCGGCTCGTTCGACAACCGTATCCGCTTACTGTTGGAAGTTACGGCAGCTGTTCGCCAGGTCTGGCCCGAGGAATTGCCGCTGTTCGTCCGCCTCTCGGCAACAGACTGGGTCGATGATGGCTGGAATGCCGACGAAACCGTCGAACTCGCGCGGCGGCTCAGGGAAATTGGCGTCGACCTTATCGACGTGTCATCCGGCGGCACTGCTGCCAACGCCGATATTCCAGTCGGGCCGGGCTACCAGACCCAGTTCGCCGAGCGCGTGCGCAAGGAGGCGGGTATCGCCACCGGCACGGTCGGCATGATCACCGAGGCGGTGCAGGCCGAGCACATCCTGCGCACCGGCCAGGCCGACCTGATTCTGCTCGCCCGCGAACTGCTGCGTGATCCGTACTGGCCGCTGCATGCCGCCGAGGACCTCCGTGACAGTTCCGTGGCCTGGCCGGCGCAGTACGTGCGTGCCGCCCATCGCGACACGCCGATTCGCCAGGTGCCCGAGTCGTTCGACTGAGCACTGCTGTTCAAATCCTGATTCAATCCGTTTGGGGACTTCGATGAAAACCAGAGGCCCTCTCGATCAACTGCCCAGGTCCGGGCACCACCTGTTGCAGAAGCAGCAATCCGGCGCGAGCGGCAAGCCCGCCAACGGTGGCTTGAGCGAACTGACCGCCGGCCACGGCGGCGGTTCACCCGGCAACGCCCTGTCCGGTCCGGGCGGCAGCGCGCTGGCGGCCGGGGCCAGCGGCCAGCCGCGGGGCAAC
>DNMQ01000305.1 GCA_003488145.1 Pseudomonas sp. | reverse complement strand
GTGGCGAAGGCGGGAAAGCTCAAGGCCAGGCAGGTCAGTAACGGTAGCAGGGCTCGCATCAGACGGGGAATCCGATCCTTGGCGCTAGGGGCTTCTCGGGCCGGTACAGTAACAGCTTGTATGCGCTGGAAAAAGGCCGGGCAACTCGGGCAAACTGCCGGTCATTTCCCGTAATGGCATTGTGCAGAGGTGACCTCTTGGATGTACGTGCCCAGGGTCTTCAGGCATGGATAGACCGCCTGAATCAATCGGAGCTGCCTGCGTTGGCGTCCGTGGTCAAGGACCTGCAGCGCCTTGCCGTGCATGAACATGCTTCGGTGCAGCAACTGGCCGATGTACTGCTTCGTGATGCCTCGCTGACTTCCAAGGTGCTGAGGGTCGGCAACAGCAGCTATTACAACCCCTCCCAGGAGACCATCAAGACGATTTCTCGGGCCATCGTGATGATCGGCTTCGAGAACGTGCGCCTGATCAGTCTGTCGGTCACGCTGATCGACAGCCTGCTCGAGCGCGCCCCGAGGGAGCAGCTGCTGGAACTGCTGGCCCGTTCGTTTCACGCCGCGGTGCAAGCCCGCAACATCGCCGGCTATGTGCTTTCGCGTCACGAGGAAGAAGTATTCATTGCCGCGCTGCTCTACAACGTGGGCGAGCTGGCGTTCTGGGGCTGCGGTGGCGAGCAGGCGGATGAGCTGGCCCTGCAGCTGACGCAGCCGGGCATCAAGCCTGACGATGCGGTGCAGAGCGTGTTGGGCACCAGCTTCCGGCAGCTCAGCCTGGGTCTGGTCAGAAGCTGGAACCTGGGAGAGTTGACCAGTCTTGCGCACACTCAGGTGGCCAGCAGCGATCCGGCCGCTCGCGCGGTCGCGCTGGGCGTACAGATCAGCGAAGCCGCACTCGGAGGCTGGGAGTGCGAGCGGATGACGTCACTGACCAGGGCCGTGGCCGAGTTCACCGGCGTGGATGAAGCTGATGCGTTGCAGCAGATACTCGCCAGCGCCGATGAAACCGTGCAGGTGGCGACCACATTTGGCGCCAGTCGTCTGGGCCGGCTCATTCCAAGTACCGATCCCGAGCAGATCCGCCTGCAGCAGGCCCAACGTCAGGCAGCCTTGCTGCAACCGGATCTGTTGCTGATGCAACAGGCGCTGCAGGACCTGGGGCTCATGGCCTCGGGCGGCGGCGATGCCACGTTGATTCTGGATACGCTGCTGAAGGGGCTGCACCGTGGGGTTGGCCTGGAACGTGTGATGGTGGCGGTGCTGGCCGATCAGCAGACGCGTTTCAAGGTGCGTTGCGCCGTCGGTGAAGGGACCGAGACCTGGATTCAGGGCTTCGTGCTTCCCGCTGACCAACCCGAACAGCCGAACGTGTTCAGTTACGCACTGCGTCATCGGCAGTCGCTCTGGATGGGCGTGCCGGCAAGTTATAACTTGGCCGACCTGGTGACCCAGCCGCTGCGACAGTGGTTTGGCAATGGCATGTTCTTCATCGCACCGCTGATGGCGGGGACGCGTGAAATAGGTGTCATCTACGGCGATTGCCGGTTTTCGGGGCGGGCGCTGAAACACGAACAGTTCGTCGCGTTTCAGCGCTTTACCCAGCTGACTGGGCGCTGTCTGGAGTCCCTGAGCAAGCGTCCGGCTGGGTGAATGGCGGAGGGCTAGTTGGCGAGGTATAGCGTCAGCAGCTGGCCGGGGCGGAGCACGCTGGTGCCTTTCGGGTTCCAGGTCTTCAGGTTGTTCAGCTGTACGTTGAAGCGTTTGGCGATCTGGTACAGCGAGTCGCCTTTTTGCACTTTGTAATAGGTAGGCGAATTTCCCTTGCTCTGCGCGTTGGCTACTGCCGGGCCCTGCAGGAACAGCGCCTGGCCCACCTTGAGCTGGCTGCCGGAGAGCTTGTTCCAGCGCTGCAAGTCGCGTACCGAGACGCGCTGGGCCTTGGCGATGTCCCAGAGATTGTCGCCAGATTTGACCCGGTAGCTGCGCGGGGTGGCGGCCGGCTGACGCGCTACAGCGTGCAGCAACTCCCGCGAAGCGCCGGCATCACCGCTGGTTGGGAGGCTGAGGACCTGCCCGATCCGCAACGTGTCGCTCTTCAACCGGTTCACGTCGCGGATGATGTTGACGGTCAGATGATGACGGTTGGCGATGACGCCCAGGGTGTCTCCTGCGCGCACCTGATACTGCTGCCAGTCGACCAGATCCTGCGGCTTCATCAGCGCCAGGTTGGCTGCCAGCATCTCAGCCTTTTCCATTGGCACCAGCAGCTGCTGCGGACCATCCAGGGTAATTCGGCGGGTGAAGGCAGGGTTCAGCTGGTAGAGCTCGTCCTCGTCCAGGTCGGCGAGTTTGGCGACCCGCGCCAGATCCATGCGCTGCTTGAGCGCGATGACTTCGAAGTAGGGCTCGTTGGCGATCGGATTGAGATTGATGCCATAGGCCTCGGGGGCCTGGATCAATTGCGACAGGGCCAGCAGCTTCGGCACGTAGTCGCGGGTTTCCTGCGGCAATGGCAGGTTCCAGTAGTCGGTCGGCAGGCCTAGCTTCTGGTTGCGTTCGATGGCCCGGCTCACGGTGCCTTCACCCGAGTTGTAGGCAGCCAGTGCCAGCAGCCAGTCACCGTTGAACAGGCCGTGCAGGTAGCTCAGATAACGCAGGGCTGCATTGGTCGAGGCGGTGATGTCACGGCGGCCGTCGTACCAGCTTGTCTGCCGAAGATTGAAGTGCCGGCCGGTGGCGGGAATGAACTGCCAGAGTCCGACGGCATGGGCGGGCGAATAGGCGAAGGGATCGTAGGAGCTTTCGATGATCGGCAGCAAAGCCAGTTCCAGCGGCATGTCGCGCTCTTCGAGGCGCTCGACAATGTAGTGGATATAGGGGCTGCCGCGCTCGCTGGCGATTTCGATGGATCTTGGGCGACTGGAGAACAGCAGGCGCTGTTGCTCGATGCGGGGGTTGCTGTCCAGATGCTCCTGAAGCTTGTAACCCTCGCGGATTCGCTCCCAGATGTCCTGGTGTTCGGTGATGACGGGGGTGTCGTTCAGCCAGATGGGCTCTTGTGCCACAGGCGCTGTGGTGCGGCTTGCCTGATCGCGTGCATCATCACGCACGGCGTTGCTCTGACAGCCCGCTAGGGCGACGCAAACGGCTAGAGCCAACGCCCGACCAGCGGCTGCCAAGGCGTCCGGTTCGTGGCGTTTCTTGGGAGCTGGCGGCATTGGCTGGAATCTTCCCCGGAAACAAAATTCGGGGGATTCTAGGAACGCCCCCTGATGGGGTCAAGGCTGCGTGCCGCGTTTCGGGAACCTGTCGACCTTGTCAGAAGGCGTCCTTCCAGGCGCGCAAAGCCGCGAAAACCGCGACATCGCCGTCTAGCTGGCCGCCGCTGCGCTCGCTTGCCGCATGCTGAACGGCGGCGACACCACAACGCAGAAAAGGGTTAGTCGCGCGCTCGATATCCATTCTGCTTGGCAGGCTGAAGCGGTTCGATTCGCGCAGTTCGGCCACCTCGCGCATGCGTTTTCCAATGACCGGGTTGTCCGGTTCCACTGCCCGGGCAAAGCGCAGATTGCTCAGCGTGTATTCGTGGGTGCAGTAGACGAGGGTGCTATCCGGTGTATCGGCCAGGCGCTGCAGCGAGCGGAACATCTGCTCGGGCGTGCCTTCGAACAGACGCCCGCAGCCGGCGGCGAACAGCGTATCGCCACAGAGCAGCCAGGGCTGCACGGGGTCGGCATGGAAATAAGCGATATGGCCAAGCGTGTGGCCAGGGACGGCGATGACCTGCAAGTCCGTCCCGAGTACCTCGAGGTGCTGGCCGTCGCTCAGCGCCTCGTCGCGCGCGGGAATGTTCTCGGCCGCCGGTCCATAAACGCGCGCGCCGGTCTGTGTCTTGAGCCGTTCGACGCCGCCGACGTGGTCGTGATGGTGGTGGGTAATCAGGATGTCACTGAGCTGCCACTCCGAGTGGTCGCGCAGCCACTTCAGGACTGGCGTGGCATCACCGGGATCGACGGCAGCGCAGCGTTGAGTGGCCTCGTCCAGAAGCAACCAGATGTAGTTGTCGGTGAAGGCGGGAAGGGCTTCGATCTTCAACATGGGCGGGTCGCCAATTGAGTGACAAAGGCGCATCCTAGCAGTCCCATGGGAAAGTTGAACCCGAGCGAACTCAGCGCCGCGCAGATCGCGCGGCGAACGGAGCCGAGCGATGAACGATCGACCGTCCACCCAAGGCAGCGACCATTGGCTGTCCATGATCAATGAGGCGTCCGCCTGGTTCGAGGGGCCGCTGGGCCAGCAGCTGCTGGTTCAGGAGAAGCAAGTCCTGACCGAAGAGCTGGCGCGTTGTTTCGGCAGCTATCTGGTGCACAACGGTCCGTTCAGCGGCGAGCCGGTGCAACCACAGAACATCAAACGCAGCGTTCGCCTCGGTGCCCCACTGCCTGGTGTGGAGATTCATTGCGAGGAGCAGGCCTGGCCGCTCGGCGAGCATGCTGCTGATGTCGTGGTGCTGCAGCATGCATTGGATTTCAGCCTGTCGCCCCATGGGTTGTTGCGTGAAGCGGCGCGTGGCGTTCGTCCGGGCGGGCATCTGCTGATCGTCGGTATCAACCCCTGGAGTGCCTGGGGCCTGCGTCATCTGGTCTCGCGCGAGGCGTTTCGGCAGGCGCGTTGCATTCGTCCGTCAAGGGTAGGGGACTGGCTGAACCTGCTGGGATTCGCGCTGGAGAAACGTCGCTTCGGGTGCTATTGTCCGCCGCTTTCTTCGAGCGACTGGCAGGCGCGGTTGTCTCGTCTGGAGTCCGTCGGGCAGCAGTTGCAGGCGCCAACTGGCGGTTTCTATCTGCTGGTCGCGCGCAAGTTGATGATCGGCCTGCGGCCCTTGCGCCAGGAGCGCCGCGAACGCATGGGCAAGCTATTGCCGATGCCCGTCGCCAAAGTCAGCCGCCGCGAAGCCGAACAACACCGACTCCCTTGACGCCCCGAGCCTGTCGGCAAACAGAGTAAGCAATCTACATGAGCGACGATTGGGTCGAGATCTACACCGACGGTGCCTGCAAGGGCAATCCCGGCCCGGGCGGCTGGGGGGCGCTACTTATTTATAAGGGCGTCAAGCGTGAGCTCTGGGGCGGCGAGCCCGACACCACCAACAACCGCATGGAGCTCATGGCGGCAATCCGCGGGTTGGCGGAGCTGAAGCGCTCGTGCAAGGTTCGTTTGGTGACCGACTCGCAGTACGTCATGCAGGGCATCAA
>DNMQ01000308.1 GCA_003488145.1 Pseudomonas sp. | reverse complement strand
CGCACGGCCGGAATCTGCCGCTCGTTCGGCCCGATCAGCCCACGATAGGGCTGACCACCGAAGGCGCAGGCGCGCGCCAGGGCCGAGGCCTCGTCATCGATCTTCAGCGCCATGGCGCACACCGAGGGGCCGTGTGCCTCGAAGTAATTGTGCGCGAAGGAATACGGCTCGGCGTTGAGCACGATGTTGATCTCGCCCTGGCGGTACAGCTGCACCTCCTTCGAGCGGTGCTGGCCGACGTGGGCGAAGCCCAGCTGCTGCAGCCAGTTGCCCAGGCGCGCGGCATGTGGCTCGTCGACGGCGAACTCGAGAAAGTCGATGCCCTCGTAACGGGGCGCGGGTGGCGGTGCGAACAGCGCCTGGGCGGCTGGCGCCGAGCTGGCGCTGGTCGCCAGACGCTGGCCGGTCAGCTCTTCCAGGTGCATCAGCGCGCGCAGACCATCGGCGGCGATGCCCCTGGGCGGCGCGGCGCGAAACCCGTCGTTGAACACCTCCAGCGACAGCGGCCCGCTGTAGCCGGCCTGCAGCACCGGCGCGAGGAACCCTGCCAGGTCGAACTCGCCCTGACCGGGGAAACAGCGGAAGTGCCGGCTCCACTCCTGCACGTCCATGGCCAGCACGGGCGCATCGGCCAGCTGCACGAAGAAGATCCGCTCGCCGGGTATCTCGACGATGCCGCTCGGATCGTCGCCCAGGGCCAGGGTATGGAAACTGTCGAGAATCACCCCCAGCGCCGGATGATCGACCTGCCGCACCAGCGTCCAGACATCGCGCCAGGTCTTCACGTGGCGGCCCCAGGCCAGCGCTTCGTAGCCGACCCGCAGCCCGCGAGCGCCGGCGCGCTCGGCGATGAGGGCGAGGTCGCCGAGCAGCGTTTCGCGGTCGCCCAGCGCGTCGGCTTGCACGTTGCTGCACAGCAGCATGAGTTCGGCGCCGAGCTCCTGCATCAGATCGAACTTGCGCTCGGCGCGATCGAGGTTGCGCTGCAGGCGCTCGCGCGGGCAGCCCTCGAAGTCGCGGAACGGCTGGAACAGCGTGACCGCCAGGCCCAGATCCTCGCAGCGCCGGCGGATGTCCTGCGGGCTGCCGGAGTGGTAGAGCAGGTCGTTCTCGAACAGTTCGATGCCGTCGAAGCCGGCGGCCGCCGCGGCCTCGAGCTTCTCCGGCAGGGTCCCGCTGAGGGATACGGTGGCGATCGAGCGCTTCATGCGGTTACTCCTGTTACCGGGGTGTCGGGGCCTTGCCGGCCACCGGCCTGTGATTGCCGCGACCATGCTCAGGGCGCCATGCCATCGCGCTTGGCCGGCTCGGTCAGCGGCAGGATCAGGCCGCTCTGGCCGGGCATCGCGGCGGCCGAGTCTTCCAGCAGCGCCCGCAACGGCGTGGCGATGGAGGCGGTGTAGTCCTTGACGCAACGGTGATGGCCGCCGAGCACGTCGTAGCTCTCGAAGCTCGTGCCCATGCCGCGCCAGGCCCGGCTGGTGTAGTCGGCGGAGAAGTACACCACCGGCGCATCGATGCGCCGGGGCAGATAGCGCGCCATCACCAGCGAGTACTGCAGGAAGCGCACGCGCACCTCTCGATCACGCGCGGTGGGTGGTGTCGGCACGTGACCGGCCAGCCGCTGCTGCACCATGCGCACGCTGCGCCGCGACAGCTTCCAGGCCAGGTTGGCGAAGCGCTTGGGATAGGGCCACTTGCTGGTTTCACCGAAACGGCTGAGCGCCTCGTAGGCGCGGGCAAGGTGCATGTCCGGCAGCACCCGGTCGAGGGTACGCAGGATGGCCCGCGACCACGGGCGAACATTGGCGGTGGGCGGATCGATCAGAGCGACGATCTCCACCTCATGGCCCGCCTCGATAAGCAAACGAGCGGCCTCGAAGGCCACCAGCGCGCCGTTGCAGTAGCCGCCGATGCGGTACGGTCCCTGCGCCTGGCGCGCGAGGATCAGCGGCAGACGTTCACGCGCCATCTGCTGCACCGACGCCGGTATCGGCTCGTTGTCCATGCCATGCGGAGCGATGGCGGTCAGCGGTTGCTGCGGGCCGAGCAGCCGGGCCAGGCGACGGATGTAGTAGCCGCCATGGGCGAAATCGCCGTGGAACCAGAACAACGGCGTGCGCCCTGGCTGAGCGTTGAAATCGATGACCGGAATGATGTGGTTGGCAAGATTTTCCAGGCGTGCTGCCAGCTCGCGGGCAGTCTCCGCCTCGACCAGCAACGACTCGGGGATCACCCGCCCGAGCATCTGCTCCAGCTCGGCAAGCATTTCGGTGGCCAGCAGCGAGTCACCACCACAATCGAGAAAGTTGTCGTTCGGGCCGACCGCCTCGGTTTTCAGCAGGCGCCGCCAGAGCGCCAGCACCTGCTGCTCCAGTTCGGACGCCGCCTCGGCCACCGCCGCGGCCCGGGCCCGCGCGCTGCGCTGCTCGAGGTAGGCATCCGCCAGCCGATGCCGCAACACCTTGCCGGTCAAGCCGCGCGGCAAGGCTTCGATGATCTGCACGCGCCGCGGCACCTTGAAGTACACCAGCTCGCCCCGCAGGTAGCGCTGCATCTCCTCGGACGCCACCTGCATGCCAGGGCGTAGCACCACGGCGGCGGCGACGTCCTGGCCGAGACGCTGATGCGGCACGGCGAACGCCGCTGCATCGGCCACCGCCGGATGGCGCAACAGCACCGCATCGACTTCCGGCAGGCTGACCTTCTCGCCGCCGCGGTTGATCACTTCCCGTAGGCGTCCATGCAGGCGCAGGAAGCCGTCCTCGTCGAGGCTGCCGATGTCGCCGGTGTGGAACCAGCCGTCGCGCAGCACCTCGCGGTTGAGCGTGTCATCGCCAAGATAGCCAGGCATCACCGTCGCGCCACGCACGCGGATCTCGCCGCGCTCGCCGGCCGCCAGCGGGTTGCCGTTCTCGTCGACGACGCTCAGGGTTTCCGGCCAGGGCCGACCGACCGTGTCCGCCTTGCGCTCGGTCGGGGTGTTAACGGCGATCTGCGCGGCCTCGCTGGAGCCGTAGTGTTCCAGCAGCGGGAAGCCCATGGTCTGCTCGAAGGCATCGATGATGTCCTGTCCCAGCGGCGCGCCGCCGGAAGAGGCGAAGCGCGGCCGCTGCGTGCCCAACCCTTCGGGGTGCGCGCTGGCCGCTTCGAGAATTGCGCGGTGCAACGCTGGGCCGGCGGAATACCAGCTCGGCCGCAGGCTTTCGAACCACTCGTGCAGGTCCACCACCGCCGGGCTGAGCGGAAAGGCGACGCTGCCGCCGGTGAGCAGCGGCGTGAGGATGGTGACCTTCAGCCCGTGGGAGTAATAGGGGGCCGAGACGCACAGGCAGCGGTCACCGGCATCCAGGCCGAACCAGCGCTGCCACTTGCGGGCGGCGGTCAGCATATTGCGATGGGTGAAGGGAATCAGCTTGGGCAACGCCGTGGTGCCGGAGCTGCGCAGGATGAACGCCGGGGCGTCTGGCTCGGGCAGATCATCGGCGGCCGGCTGTGCAGCCAGCGGGATGTCGAGCTGTAACGCCGGGCTGCCGTCCGCGGCCGCTTCGGCACTGATCAGCGTCAGCCCGTGGCGCTCGGCGGCCGCCCGGCCCTGCTGATCGCCGTCACTGCTGATCAGCAGGGCATCGAGCGGCAGCTGCTGGAGAAACTGGTCCAGTTCGGCCGGGCCGAGGCGCGGATCGAGCGGTACGGCAACCGCGGAACAGGCGATGGCAATGATCGCGACCGCCGCCTGCGGGGCTTCCGGCAGCAATACACCGATCCGCGCGTCGCGGCCGAAGCCGGCCAGGCGCAACTGGCGACGGGTCTGCTCGATCATCTGCTGCAGGCCGCGATGGTCCAGCGGCGCGAAGCGGGTCGAAAGCACCGCCGGTCGATCGGGCGCGCCTTGCGCAATTCGGGTCAGCGCGGCATGCAGGGTGAAGGGCGCGATGCTGGTGGTCGCCGGGTCGGGTATAGCAAAGACCGCGTCCGCAGCGGGCACGGTGGCGTCGGAGTCGTGGTTCACGGCTGTCTGTCCTTGGCTGGGTCCGGCCTGGCCACGGCTCGGATTGCTCAGCTAAGACAGTACCGCCAGAAAAAGTTGCCCTGCACGACGCAACAAAATGTGTGCAGTTAGCCGCTTGATACGCTCATTTGGCTGCGCAGAACGCTTTAACCCGCTGCTTCGCCCGACTGTCGCTGGGCTTCCGCGGCACGGTTTTCCAACCTTCGCCAGAGCAAGCGCACCGCGCCTTTGCGCATCAGCGAGCAGCGATACAGACGGATTTCCAGTGGCACCCGCCATTGCTCGCTGCCGCAGATCGCCAGCTCGCCGCGCTGCAACTCGGGTTCGACGCTCAGCCGCGGCACCCAGGCGATGCCCAGCCCCTGCAGCGCCATGCTTTTCAGGCTGTCGGCCATGGCCGTCTCGTAGACCGTGGTCGAACGCAACGCGCGCTGGCGCAGCAACAGATTCACCGAACGACCGAGAAAGGCGCCGGCGCTGTAGGCCAGCAGCGGCACGGTCTGGCCGCTGTCGACGTCGTACAGCGGCGCGCCGTCGGCACCCGCCGCGCAGACTGGCAACATCTCGGTGCGGCCCAGATGCAGCGAAGGGAACAGTTCCGGGTCGAGCTGCAGCGCGGCATCCGGGTCGTAGTAGGCGAGGATCAGGTCGCAGCCACCTTCGCGCAGCACATGCACGGCTTCGCCGACGTTGGTGGCGATCAACCGGGTGGCGATATTCAGGCCGTCGTGGCGCAGGCCGGCGATCCACGCCGGGAAGAAGCCCAGCGCCAGCGAGTGCGCGGCGGATATCTGCAACACCTCGCCCTGCTGGCCCTCGACGTGATGCAGATGGCGCACCACTTCGCCGAGCTGCTCGACCATGTTGCGCGCACTGACCAGGAACAGCTGGCCGGCCTCGGTCAGCTCGATCGGCGTGCGCGAGCGGTTGATCAGTTGCAGGCCGAGCGCCTCTTCCAGCGAGCGTATCCGCCGGCTGAAGGCCGGCTGCGTGACGAAGCGGCGTTGCGCGGCCTGGGAGAAGCTGCGGGTCGCCGCCAGCGCCACGAAATCCTCCAGCCACTTGGTTTCCAGATTCACCTGAACATCCCTCGATACGATTGCGCCCGGTACAAAGTCACACGGACATTATGCCGTTTCGGCATAGGGCAGCCAGCAACGGCATTGGCCGCGAAACGCCTGAAAGCCTTATTTTAGGCGCACTGCAGCACTGCCTGCGCCTACTGAAGCCACATTACCATCATGTCCGAAGTTGCATCATCGCGAGTCGAAAAAGACCTGCTTGGCACCCTCCCCGTTCCTTCCGACGCCTACTACGGCATCCAGACCCTGCGCGCACTGCACAACTTTCGCCTCTCCGGCGTGCCGTTGGCGCATTACCCGAAGCTGATCGTCGCCCTGGCGATGGTCAAGCAGGCGGCGGCAGACGCCAACCGCGAGCTGGGCTACCTGCCCGAAGCCAAGCACGTGGCGATCAGCCAGGGCTGCGCGCGTCTGATTCGCGGCGAATTCCACGAGCAGTTCGTGGTGGATATGATCCAGGGCGGCGCCGGCACCTCGACCAACATGAATGCCAACGAGGTGATCGCCAACCTTGGCCTGGAAGCGATGGGCCATGCCAAGGGCGAGTATCAGTACCTGCACCCGAACAACGACGTGAACATGGCGCAGTCCACCAACGACGCCTATCCGACGGCGATTCGTCTGGGCCTGCTGCTCGGCCACGACACCCTGCTGGCCAGCCTGGAGAGCCTCTGCCAGTCGCTGACCGGCAAGGGCCATGCCTTCGCCCACGTGCTGAAGATGGGCCGTACCCAGCTACAGGACGCCGTGCCGATGACCCTCGGCCAGGAGTTCCACGCCTTCGCCACCACCCTCGGCGAGGATCTGCACCATCTGCGCGGCTTCGCCCCGGAGCTGCTGCTGGAAGTGAACCTCGGCGGCACCGCGATCGGCACGGGCATCAATGCCGATCCGCGCTACCAGGCCATTGCCGTGCAGCGCCTGGCGCAGATCAGCGGCCAGCCGCTGCGCCAGGCCGCCGACCTGATCGAAGCCACCTCGGACATGGGCTCGTTCGTGCTGTTCTCCGGCATGCTCAAGCGCCTGGCGGTGAAGCTGTCGAAGATCTGCAACGACCTGCGCCTGCTCTCCAGCGGCCCGCGCACCGGCATCAACGAGATCAACCTGCCGCCGCGCCAGCCGGGCAGTTCGATCATGCCGGGCAAGGTCAATCCGGTGATCCCGGAAGCGGTCAACCAGGTCGCCTTCGAAGTCATCGGCAACGACCTCGCGCTGACCATGGCCGCCGAGGGCGGACAGCTGCAGCTCAACGTCATGGAGCCGCTGATCGCCTACAAGCTGTTCGATTCGATCCGCCTGCTGCAGCGCGCCATGGACATGCTGCGCGAGCATTGCATCGAAGGCATCACCGCCAACGAAGACCGTTGCCGCGAGCTGATGGAAAGCTCCATTGGTCTGATCACCGCGCTGAACCCCTATATCGGCTACGACAACAGCACCCGCCTGGCTCGTGAGGCGCTACTCGGCGGCCGCAGTGTGCTGGAGCTGGTGCGCGAAGAGCGGCTGCTGGACGACGCCATGCTCGCCGAGATCCTGCGCCCGGAAAACATGATCGCGCCACGCCTGGCACCGCTGGTGGTGTGAAGATCTAGCCGCATCCTGGTCGCGTAGATGAGCTGCAGTGACGGGCGCCATGGTTCCTGACTGTTCCAAGGCAACTGAAAGGTTCAGCGCCCGCCTTTCACCCCAACGCTTGCGCCATTTCGGTAGAGAAACCAGAACAGCCACGCGCCCAACGGGATAAGCATCCCAAAAAACACTATGTCGTTATGAGCTGCCCTAGCTTGGCGATAGGCGTACCGGGTCCATTCAAAGGGCAGGGGATCCAACTTCGAAATACCTGGGAGCCGATCAACCAGAGCCTTTACAGGATCCCTTGCCCTGACGTATCGCTCAGCCGCATCGTCATCGCACATCCAGAAGTTTCCGTGATTCCCTGTCGACCGATCCGCAGTTCCCGCACAGCCATCCCGTCGCGAGCATGGACCGTCGTCGTCTCTACTCGATGCCGAACAGCCCGTTCTCCACATGCGGCGTCGCCAGGCGCTCGCGGATATCCAGGTCGATGCGCGGGTCGTCCGGGCTGTAGAGCATCACCTGGCGATAGGCGCTGACCCGGTTGATCTCGCGGCCCAGGTATTCCCACACCACCGAGGTGCACGCTGGCGTGCGGCGGTCGCCCGAAGAGACGCCGGTCTTCATTCCGTTAAGACGGGTGATGCGGCTCTTGAAGCTGGGAATGAGGATGGTCTGGCTCATCTCGTTGAGCGTCAGCGATTCGTAGTCGATCAGGAACAGCCGGTCCTGCAGGCCGAACGCCGCGCCGAGGTAGCGGCAGCGTACCCAGTCCTCGGCGTGGCCGAGGGTCGGGCTGGCGCGTTCCTGGCGCTCCTGACGCTCGAACAGGTAGAGGCCGTTTTCCTCGCGCAGATGCACCAGCGAGATGAGGATGCTGCCAGGCACCGACATGCAGTTGGCGTATTCGAAGTAGTAGCCGCAATAGCGCGACAGACTCGCGGCGTGCTCGCGCAACGGCTGCAGCAGGGCCAGCAGCGGATCGGTCCGCGGCAGCGCCTGGGCTTCCGGATGGCGCGCCCCGACCAGCCGGGCGAACTGCTCGGGCTGCATTTCCAGCTCGTAGCCCTCGACCCCGAAGAAGTCACCGATGCGTTTGAGGTTGAACGGCGTGGGACGGCTCTGCCCGCCCAGGTACTTGTTGAACTGCGCCCGATTGATGGCCAGCTTGCGGCACACCTCGGCAATCGAGCGGTAGTGACTGCAGAGCAACTTGAGATTTTCGGCGAGGTGGGAGGTCATGGGATGCCCTGACGGTTGGCGCGAGTGTCGCCATTCTAGCATCAGGTCGCGTCACATCGCGGCCACCTGCGAAATTGTCCTGTCGTCGCTACTGTTGAAACATCCCCCGCTTGCACGGCGCAGCGGCGCGCGCCGGCACCCTAACAACGACAACAAGGTGAACATTGCCATGCTCGACCTTCTGAATGACCTCATTTGGAGCAAGCTGCTGATCGTCATGCTGATCGGCCTCGGTCTGCTCTTCACGATTCGCTCCGGCTTCGTCCAGTTCCGTTATTTCGGCAACATGTTCAGCATCTTCGGCCACGCCTTCGAGCGTCAGCCGGGACAGCTCTCTTCCTTCCAGGCCCTGATGCTCTCGGTCGCCGGCCGCGTCGGCGCCGGCAACATCGCAGGCGTCTCGGTGGCAATCATGCTCGGCGGCCCGGGCGCGATCTTCTGGATGTGGGTGGTGGCGCTGGTGGGCATGGCGACCAGCTACTTCGAGTGCTCGCTGGCGCAGCTGTACAAGCGTCGCGAGCCGGACGGCACCTACCGCGGCGGCCCGGCTTTCTACATCCAGCACGGACTCGGCCAGCGCTGGCTAGGCATCGTCGTCTCGATCCTGCTGCTGATGACCTTCGGCTTCGGCTTCAATGCCGTGCAGTCGTTCACCGTCGCCAGCTCGCTGCATGACACCTTCGGCGTGCCGACCGTGGCCAGCGGCATCGCGCTGACCCTGGTGATCGCCGGCATCATCTTCGGCGGCATCCGCCGTATCGCCAAGTGGGCCGACGTGCTGGTGCCGGTCATGGCCTTCTCCTACCTGGGCATGGCGCTGTTCGTCATCGGCAGCAACTTCGGTGCCGTGCCGGAAACCTTCGGCCTGATCTTCCGCAGCGCCTTCGGCCTGGAGCAGGCCTTCGCCGGCGGCATCGGCGCGGCGATCCTGATGGGCGTCAAGCGCGGCCTGTTCTCCAACGAGGCCGGCCTGGGCAGTGCGCCGAACGTCGCCGCGGTCGCCGAGGTCAAGCACCCGGTGGCACAGGGCATCGTGCAGTCGCTGTCGGTGTTCATCGACACCATCATCCTGTGCAGCTGCACCGCGCTGATCATCCTGCTCTCGGGCGTCTACGAGCCGGGTATGGACCAGGCCGGTGTGGTGCTGACGCAGACCGCCATGGCGGCCGTGGTTGGCGAGTGGGGTCGGGTATTCATCAGCATCGCGCTGCTGCTGTTCGTGTTCACCACGCTGATCTACAACTACTATCTGGGTGAAAACGCGCTGGGCTTCTTCACCGAGAAGCGCATGCCGGTGGTGATCTATCGCATCCTCGTGGTCATCCTTGTGCTCTGGGGTTCGGTGCAGGATCTGGGCACCGTGTTCGCCTTCGCTGACGTGACCATGGGTCTGCTGGCCATCGCCAACCTGATCGCCGTGGCCCTGCTGTTCAAGGTCGGCCTGCGCCTGATGCGCGACTACGACCGCCAGATCCGCGCGGGCATCGAGCAACCCGTGCTCGATCCGAAGGACTTCGCCGACCTGGATCTCGACCCGGCCGTGTGGAAGGCGAACATGCCCGCCACACCCGACACCACCGAGCGCCGCTAAGCGCTCCGACGCGACCTGCCAGCCCTCTGCGCAACCGCGCACGGGGCTGGCCCCATCCGCCTGTATTCCTGATGGCCTGCGCCGAATGAGCGAGGAGCGCATGTGAACCAATCAATCGAACGCCTGCTGGTGCTCTACACCGGCGGCACCATCGGCATGCAACAGAGCGCCGCCGGACTGATGCCGGCCTCCGGCTTCGAAGCCCGCCTGCGCGCGCAACAGGCGTTGGAAACCGGGCCGCTACCGAGCTGGACCTTCCGCGAACTGCAACCGCTGCTGGACAGCGCCAACATGCAGCCGACCCACTGGCTGCAGATGGCGTCCGCCGTCCGCGATGCCGTGGCGCAGGGCGACTGCGATGCGGTGCTGTTGCTGCACGGCACCGACACTCTGGCCTACAGCGCCGCTGCGCTGTCCTTCCTGCTGCTGGATCTTGAGATCCCCGTGCTGCTCACCGGCGCCATGCTGCCGGCGGGAAGCCCGGGCAGCGATGCCTGGCCCAACCTGTTCGGCGCCATGCGCGCCCTGCAGGCCGGGCAGGTGCACGGCGTGCAACTGTTCTTCAACGGCGTGCTGCTGCACGGCGCGCGGGTCAGCAAACTGCGCAGCGACGCCTTCGACGCTTTTGCCGAGGCGCCGCGCAAACGCCTCGCCGCAGCGGCCAGCGAACGTCCGCCGGCGCTGTTGCCGCAGCGACCGGCACAGGTCGTGGTGCTGCCGTTGTACCCCGGCGTCGGCGCCGCGCAGGTCCGGGCACTGGTCGCCAGCGGCGCTCAGGCGCTGCTGCTCGAGTGCTATGGCAGCGGCACCGGCCCGGCGGACGACGTCCCGTTCATCGAAGCGCTGCGCCAGGCGCATCGACAGGGCGTGGTGCTGGCGGCGATCAGCCAGTGCCCGGGCGGCCATGTCGATTTCGACGTCTATGCCACCGGCAGCGGCTTGCGCGATGCCGGTCTGGTCTCCGGCGGCGGCATGACCCGTGAAGCAGCGCTGGGCAAGTTGTTCGCCCTGCTCGCCGCCGGGCTCGACCATGCCGAGGTGGAACACTGGTTCTGCCGCGACCTCTGCGGCGAAATGGCCGACTGAAAACGACGCCGGCAAAAATGCGCGCTGCCCCGCAGGGCAGCGCGGCCGGCTGGCGATGTACCTGCAGCACCGCTACCCTTGCTCACGCCAACAACAAGAAAAGCGTCAAGGAGCCGATGCCATGGCCAGATCCCGAACTGCCGGGGCGCTGTTCGCCCTGCTCATCAGCGCTGCATGCGCCGCCCAGGCCGAACTGCCTGCCAACTATCAGATCACCCTGCAAACCGACAGCTTCCCGCCATTCAACATGGGCCCCAACAGCAAGGGCTTCGCCCGCGGCGACGCTGTGCAGGGCATCGATGCCGACACCGTGCGCGACATCTTTCGCCGCGCCGGCATCGCCTACAACCTGACCCTGCGCGGCCCCTGGAGCCGGCTCTACGAGCAGACCCGGCAGCAGCCCGCCCACGGCCTGTTCTCGGTGGCGCGCACGCCGCAGAACGCCGGTCAGTTCAAGTGGATCGGGCCGCTGGCCCATCACGCCAGCGTGCTGCTGGCGCCGGCCGACAGTGGCCTGAAGTTCGACAGCCTGGAGCAGGCGCAGGGCTACCAGATCGGCGGCCACGCCAACGGCAGTGTCAGCCTGTTCCTGGAAAGCCAGGGCATCCGCACCAGCAACAGCCTCAACGACGCTGAAAACCTGCGCAAACTGCTGACCGGGCGCATCGACCTGTGGGCGGTGGCCGACCCAGCGTGGCGTCATTACGCGCGGCTGCAGGGCGTCGACGAGAGCCAGCTGCGCATAGCGCTGAGCTATCGCAGCGAACCGCTGTATCTGGCACTGAGCCCTGATACGCCGGACGAAGTGGTCAATCGCCTGCAGAAGGCGCTCGAGGAAGTGATCGCCGAAGGCTACGCCGGCTGCAGCAAGACCCCTGACCTGTGCTACCTGATTCAGGAGCGCGGCACGACGCTGGCCGGCGGTCGCTGACCCCGTGCCTCGTCAGCAGACCGAAACCGCCCGGAAGCGCTTCAGCTCACCTGATAGCGCGCCCGCGGCGTGGCCATCGGCAGCGGGCCGTCGCCGACCAGGCGGAACTCGCCCTTCTCGGCATCGTAAGCGCGAATCTCGCTGGTCCCGATGTTGTACACCCAGCCGTGGATGAACAGCTGACCGCTGGCCAGCCGCGCTGCCACCGAGGGATGCGTGCGCAGGTGGTCGAGCTGGGCCACCACGTTCTCCTCGGTAAGGATGCCGAGGGTGTTGTGGTCGGCGCAGCCACAGTTCTGCTCGACGACGATCTTCGCCACCTCGG
>DNMQ01000307.1 GCA_003488145.1 Pseudomonas sp. | reverse complement strand
GGAGAATCCCAGCGGGCGCAGCATCTGGCTGAGCATCTGGTATTGCTGCATGACACGTTGTTGGGCCCGCTTCGGACCATATAAATGTGGCAAGTGTTCATATCGGGTCAGGTCATCCGGCGAGAAAGCCTGCCCTTTATTGTTAAGCAATGCTTCGCCCCCCCAGCGGGCAATCGGCAATTGCTCATCCAGCCGCACCATCACCTGGTCCGGCCAGACGCGGCGGACTTCGACATGAGCGATCCACGGCATCTGTTCCAGTTGGTGGCGCATGCCGCTCAGATCAACCTTGAAGAAGCTCTGCTCGACGAAAGGCGCTATGCGCTGCTGGACCGCCTCGCGACTCACATAGCCCAGTTCGCCCTGCACGCTGACCTTGGCGATCGGCCGATCGGCATAGGGCAGCAGCCGCTCGCCCAGCTCGTAAAGCCCGACCGCCAACCCGATCAGTAGCACCGGCCAGACGAAACGCTTCAGCCCGACGAGGCTCGGCTTCGGCAGGCGCTGCGACAGCGGCTGCGGTTGCACCAGGCGGCTCGCACCCCGTTGCGCGGGCTTGCGCGAGGCGCGGCCGCTTCCGGGTTGCGAATGGCGCAGCGTGGCGATCATGGCTAGCTCCCCGCCTCGAGGCTGTCATCGAGAATGCTCAGCACCAGTTGCTGGAAATCCAGACCGGCAGCACGCGCCGCCATGGGCACCAGGCTGTGATCGGTCATTCCCGGCACGGTGTTCACTTCAAGCAGCCAGAAATCGCCGTTACCGTCCTGCATCACGTCAACCCGGGCCCAGCCGCGGATACCCACCGCTTCGCAGGCACGTGCCGACAGCGTCTTCAGTTCCTGTTCGCGCACCGCGTCGAGGCCACAGGGAATGCGGTACTGGGTATCGGAAGCGAGGTACTTGGCGTCGTAGTCGTAGAAGGTGTGCGGCGTGCCCAGGCCAATCGGTGGCAGTACCTGGCCGTGCAGCACCGCCACGGTGAATTCCGGGCCTTGTATCCACTGCTCGACGAGTACTTGCGAGTCGTAGCTGCTGGCGGCACGCCAGGCTTCGATCAGCTCGGTGAGCCCGCCGACCTTGGCCATGCCGATGCTAGAGCCTTCGTGGGCCGGTTTGACGATCAGCGGAAAACCCAGGGTTTCCGCTGCAGCCTTGCAATCGGCCTCCGTAGCCAGCACGGCATGCTGCGGCGTCGGCAAGCCAAGGCTCTGCCACACCTGCTTGGTGCGCAGTTTGTCCATGGCCAGGGCCGAAGCCAGAATGCCGCTGCCGGTGTAGGGGATACCGGCGCATTCCAATAGTCCCTGCATGCTGCCGTCTTCGCCACCACGACCATGCAGGACGATGAAGGCACGATCGATGCGCTCGTTGCTCAGGCGTTGCAGCAGGTCATCGCCGGCATCGATGCCGAACGCATCCACACCGGCCTCCTGCAACGCGGCGAGTACCGCCGCGCCGGATTTCAGAGACACTTCGCGTTCGGCACTCTTGCCACCGAAGAGCACGGCGACACGACCAAACGCCTTGGGGTCGCGAGTCGAATGCAGGGTCGTCATTTGGATTTCCTCGCGGCGCCATCGCCACCGAACAGCGGACTCTTGAGCAGTTGCGGCGCCAGGCCACCGATATCACCGGCTCCCTGGCAAAGCAGAATGTCGCCGGCACGCAGCAGCGGCTTGACCAACGGAGCGAGGTCGACGCCACGCTCGACGTAGATCGGGTCCAGCTGGCCGCGCTGGCGGATGCTGTGGCACAACTGGCGGCTGTCGGCGCCAGGTATCGGCTCTTCGCCGGCCGGATAGACTTCCATCAGCAGCAAAACGTTGGACTCGCCGAGCACCTGCACGAAGTCGTCGTAGAGGTCGCGGGTGCGGCTGTAGCGATGGGGCTGATAGACCATGACCAGGCGCCGCTCCGGCCAGCCACCGCGGACTGCCTTGATCACTGCGGCGACTTCGCGCGGGTGATGACCGTAGTCGTCGACCAGCATCACGCTGCCGTCCTCAACCGGTAGATCGCCATAGACCTGAAAGCGGCGGCCGACGCCTGCGAACTCCGCGAGGCCCTGGACGATGGCTTCGTCGTCGATACCTTCATCGGTAGCAATGGCGATGGTGGCCAGGGCGTTCAGCACGTTGTGGTTGCCCGGCATGTTCACTGACACATCCAGCGGCTCACAGCCATCGCGCAGCACCGTGAAGAAGGTACGCATGCCTTCCTGACGGACATTGGTGGCGCGCACGTCGGCGTCTTCGCTGAAACCGTAGGTCGTGATCGGCCGGCCGATCTGCGGAATGATCTCGCGAACGAACGGGTCGTCGACGCAGAGCACTGCCAGGCCGTAGAACGGCAGGTTGTGCAGGAATTCGACGAAGGTCTTCTTCAGCTTGCCGAAGTCGCCGCCGTAGGTGCTCATGTGGTCGGCATCGATATTGGTGACCACCGCGACCATCGGCTGCAGGTGCAGGAAGCTGGCATCGCTTTCGTCGGCCTCGGCGATCAGATAACGGCTGCTGCCGAGCTGCGCGTTGGTACCGGCCGCAGTGAGTCGGCCACCGATGACGAAAGTCGGATCGAGCCCGCCGGCGGCAAAAACCGAAGCCAGCAGACTGGTAGTAGTGGTCTTGCCATGGGTGCCGGCGACAGCAATACCGTGCCGGTAGCGCATCAGCTCGGCAAGCATCTCGGCACGTGGAACCACTGGAATACGCTGTTCGAGCGCCAGGGCGACCTCCGGGTTGGCCGAATTGACCGCGCTGGACACCACCAGCACGTCGGCGCCGGCAACATTACCGGCCTGATGACCGATGAAAATCTGCGCACCGAAGCTCTGCAGCCGATCGGTACTGGCGGATTCCTTGAGGTCCGAGCCCGACACCTCGTAGCCGAGATTGAGCAGCACCTCGGCGATGCCGCACATGCCGACCCCGCCGATACCGACGAAGTGAATGCGACGAATGCGCCGCATACGGCGGACTTCGGCTTTTACCGCGGCGGGAGATTTAGCCACGGGCCACCTCCAGACAGATATCGACCACGCTGCGGGTGGCGTCGGGCCGGGCCAGACGGCGCGCGATGGCGCCCATGGCCTTGAGTTTTTCCGGCTGCATCATTACCTCGGTCAGCTGNNNATGTCCTTGATGAAGGGCGCGACTTCCGCCTCGACGCCGACCTCGGCATAACGCTGCGTGGTGTTATCGGCGTGCTGCTTACCGGACTGATGAAACACCTGCGGCCGCACATCCGCCGGTACCTGGGCGAGCGCGGCGGGCAGCAGTTTGTTCAGCGGTTCGGCACCGAGACTGCCGCCCAGTACCAGGAGGCGCGGGCGACGATGCGCAAGGGCATCGCGGGGCGTCTCGAGGAACAGCTCCTCACGCACCGGATTGCCGGTGGTGCGGCGCTTGGCGCTGGCCTTGAAGGTTTCCGGGAAGGCTTCGCAGACGCGGCTGGAAAGCGGCGCGAGGCTACGATTGGCGGTCCCAGCGACGGCGTTCTGTTCGTGAATCACCAGGGGCACCCCAGCCAGCTTGGCAGCCAGTCCGCCCGGACCGGTAACGTAGCCGCCCATCCCCAGCACGCAGACCGGTTGCAGCTCGCGCACGATGCGACGCGCCTGGAACAGCGAGCGAATCAACTGCAGCGGTGCCTTGATCAGCGAAACGATGCCCTTGCCGCGCAATCCGCTGACCTGGATCAGATGCAGCGGCAGGCCAGCGGCGGGTACCAGTTCGTTCTCAATGCCGCGCGGCGTGCCGAGCCAGTGCACGGAGTAGCCGCGGGCCTGGAACTCACGAGCACAGGCGAGCGCCGGGAAAACGTGGCCACCGGTGCCGCCGGCCATGATCAGTACATTAGCGGCCATGGGCGACCTCCTTGGCCGGCGGCTCGGCGAAATCGGCCTCGTCGAACTCGGTGTCCTCGCTGCCCAGCACGGTGCGGCTTTCCCATTCGATGCGCAGCAGCAGCGCCATGCTTGCGCAGGTCACCACCAGCGAGCTGCCGCCATAACTGAGGAACGGCAGCGTCAGGCCCTTGGTTGGCAGCAGACCTACGTTTACTCCCACGTTGATCAGGAACTGTCCCAGCCAGAGGAACGCCATCCCCCAGGCCACATACGCCGCGAAGAACTGCCGGGCCTTCTCTGCCCACAGACCGATATACAGCGCGCGAACGCCGACGAAGGCGAACAGCGCTATGGTCGCCAGTGCGCCGACCATGCCCAGCTCTTCGGCCAGTACGGAGAATACGAAGTCGGTATGCGCTTCGGGCAGGTAGAACTGCTTTTGCACGCTATTACCCAGGCCGACGCCGAACCACTCGCCGCGGCCGAAGGCGATCAGCGCCTGGGTCAGCTGGTAGCCGGCGCCGTACTGATCGGCCCAGGGGTCGGTGAAAGTGATCAGGCGCTGGAGTCGGTATTCCTGGGTCTGCACCAACACCACCACGGCACCCACCGCGGCGATCACCAGCAGACTGAAGCGGATCATGCCAACACCACCGAGAAACAACATCGCCACTGCGGCGCCCATCATGACCACGGTCGCACCGAAATCGGGCTCCAGCAGCAGCAGGAACGCCATGGGCAGCAAGACCAGGAAGGGTTTGGCAAAGCCCCACATGCTTTCGCGAACTTCCTCTTGCCGGCGCACCAGATAGCCGGCCAGGTAGATCACCACGAAGACTTTCGCCAGCTCGGACGGCTGCACGTTGAAGGCGCCGAAACCGATCCAGCGCATCGAACCGTTCACTTCCCGGCCGATTCCCGGCAGCAGGACAAGGATCAGCAGGCCGAACGCCGCCAGCAGCAGCATCCAGTCCAGGCGTTGCCAGACCGACAGCGGTACCAGCAGCATCGCAATTCCCGCGCCGAGGCCCAGCGCCACATAAACCAGATGGCGACTCATGTGATACAGCGGATTGCCGGCATTGACCGCCGCGACTTCGGACGACGCCGAAGTGATCATCACCAGACCCAGGCCAAGCAAAGCCAGACAACCGGCGAGCATGGGGAAGTCAAGATCCAGACCGCGGCGGCCGAACAAGGGCGAAGGAGCATGGCGCAGGAAGGCGAGCATCAGTCGAGCGCCTCCACCGCAGCGGCGAACAGGCGACCGCGCTCTTCGAAATTCTTGAACATGTCCAGACTGGCACAGGCCGGCGACAGCAATACCGCATCGCCCGCTTCGGCACACTCGGCGGCGCGCTGCACGGCTTCGCCCAGTGTTGCAACATGAACCAGGGTGGTGGCATCGGCCAGCGCGGCCGCAAGACGTTGCGCATCACGACCGAGCAGCACCACGGCACGGCAATAGCGTGCAATCGGCGCGCGCAGCGCGGAGAAGTCTGCGCCCTTGCCATCGCCACCGGCGATCAGTACCAGCTTGCCGTCGATATCCGCACCCAGGCCTTCGATCGCAGCCAGCGCGGCACCGACATTGGTGGCCTTGGAATCGTCGTAATAGCTGACGTCGCCACGCTGGCCAACCCACTGGCAGCGATGCGGCAAACCTACGAACTGGCGCAACGTCTCCAGCATCGGCTCGAACGGCAGACCCACCGCGTGCCCCAGCGCCAGCGCTGCCAGAGCATTGGACTGATTGTGCGCACCACGCATCTTCAGCTCGCGAACCGGCATCAGCGCATCGAACTGGAACGCCAGGTACTTCTCGCCTTTTTCCTCGAACAGCCCAAAGCCCTTGAAGTCCGGCTTGCCGAGGCCAAAGGTCCAGGTCGGCAGGTCATCCGCGACCAGCGGACGGCTGAGCCGGTCATCGCGATTGACCACCACCTGACGCGCGCCGCGGAAAATTCGGTGTTTGGCCTGATGATAGGCTGGCAGGCCGCTGTAGCGGTCCATATGGTCTTCGCTGATGTTCAGGCAGGTCGCCACTTCGGCATTTAGCTGCTCGGTGGTCTCCAGCTGAAAGCTGGACAGCTCCAACACATAAAGCTCGACGTCGTCTGCCAGCAGATCGAGCGCCGGCGTGCCCAGGTTGCCACCAACCGCCACGGTGCGCCCTGCCGCCACGGCCATCTCGCCGACCAGCGTGGTCACGGTGCTCTTGGCGTTGGAGCCGGTAATCGCAATGATCGGCGCCTTGGCTTCGCGTGCGAACAGCTCGATATCACCGGATAGCTTGACCCCACGCGCCGCGGCTTCCTGCAGCGCTGGCGTACTGACCGCCAGGCCCGGGCTCACCAGCAGCTCGCTGGCGGTGCAGAGAAACTCGACGTCCAGCTCGCCACAGCGCACTTGCACGTCTGGATACTCGGCCTTGAGCGTCGCCAGCTCCGGCGGGTTCACACGGGTATCAGCGACGGCAAACGGCAGGCCCCGGCGCGCCAGATGGCGAACCACGGACATGCCGCTCTTGCCGAGGCCGACGACGATGCGGAACTGGTCGGAAGCGATGAGCACTCTTGATTACCTCAGTTTCAGGGTGGCAAGGCCGACGAGCACCAGGATCACAGTGATGATCCAGAAGCGCAC
>DNMQ01000309.1 GCA_003488145.1 Pseudomonas sp. | reverse complement strand
TTCCTCAAGCAGGAGCGCGCCGAGATCGGTGATGCCTATCAGTCGACCTACATCGACGATCTGCAAATCCAGCTCGACGGCGTCGACGACGATGCCGAGAAGACCACCGCGACCCTGACCTTCACCGGCACCGCGAAAACTTCGCGCTTCGACCAGGGCGAGCCGTTCAGCGAAAGCTGGCGCATGGAGCGTGCCCAGGGCGAGAACCAGCCTTGGCTCGTGGCTGGTATCCGCCAGAACGCCTGATCGGCGTCGTGTAGAAAATCTGGTCTGCCTTAGCGCAGTCCACAGACAAACCCCGCCATCTGGCGGGGTTTGTCGTTTCTGAGCGGCAAGTGACGCGGTGCTGCGAGCCCCTCGATAGAGCCCCGGCGCATCACTCCTTGAGAAAGGCCAGCAGATCGTTGTTGAAGCGCTCCTTGTGGGTGTCGGTCAGGCCGTGCGGAGCACCGGGATAGACGATCAGCTTCGCACCCTTGACCAATGCAGCGGACGCCTTGCCGGAGCTGTCCAGCGGCACGATCTGGTCATCGTCGCCGTGGATCACCAACGTCGGCACGTCGAACTTCTTCAGGTCACCACGGAAATCGGTGGCCGAGAAGGCGGCGATGGAGTCGTAGGTGTTCTTGTGCCCGGCCTGCAGCCCCTGGGCGCGCCAGTTGTCGATCAGGCCCTGGGAGACCTTCGCCCCCGGACGATTGAAGCCATAGAACGGGCCGGAGGCGAGGTCGAAGTACAGCTGCGCGCGATCCTCCAGCGATGCCTTGCGGATGCCGTCGAAGACTTCCAGCGGCAGCCCACCCGGGTTATCCGCGGTTTTCAGCATCATCGGCGGCACGGCGCTGACCAGCACGGCCTTCTTCACCCGTTCGGTGCCGTGGCGGCCGATGTAGCGCGCCACCTCGCCGCCACCGGTGGAGAAGCCCACCAGGGTGACATCCTTCAGGTCCAGCGCCTCGATCACCGCGGCCAGGTCGTCGGCGTAGTGATCCATGTCGTTGCCTTCCCAGGGCTGACTTGAACGGCCATGACCGCGGCGGTCATGGGCGACCACTCGGTAGCCCTCGGATGCGAGAAACAGCATCTGTGATTCCCAGCTGTCCGAGTTGAGCGGCCAGCCATGGCTAAAGGTGACCACCGGACCGTCCTTCGGGCCCCAGTCCTTGTAGTACAGCTGCACGCCATCGACCGTGGTGATGGTGCTGGCGGTGCGAGCGCTGGCGATACTGGATGTCGGTTGCGTGGTCTGCTCCGGCTGCGCGGCGAAAACTGGCTGCATCGCAATGGCCAGCAGCGGGAGGGTGAAGGTGCGGATGATGGCATTCATGGCGTGTGTCTCCTGTTAGTTAGGTACGGTGGGCTGGATCAGTCGGCGAGGATCAGGGTTACGTCGATGTTGCCGCGGGTGGCATTGGAGTACGGGCAGACCACGTGGGCCTGGTTGACCAGCTCCTGCAACACGTCGTGGGCAATGCCGGGCGCGCTAATGGTCAGCTCGGCTTCGATGCCGAAGCCGGTGGGGATCTGGCCGATGCCGACCTTGCCGGTGATGCGGGTGTCGGCCGGCAGGGCGACCTTCTGCTTGCCGGCGACGAACTTCAGCGCGCCGAGAAAGCAGGCCGAGTAGCCGGCAGCGAACAGCTGCTCGGGATTGGTGCCGGGGTCGCCGGCGCCGCCCAGTTCACGCGGCGTGGACAGCCGCACGTCGAGCGCCTGATCGGAGGAGCTGGCGCGACCTTCACGGCCGCCGGTGGCGGTTGCAGTGGCGGTGTAGAGAATCTTTTCGATGGTCATGGCTACGGTTCCTGTTCTGTTGGTAGGCCAGGGCGTTGTTGCCCGGTGAGAGCTATTCTGCTCACCAGAAAAAACTATTGGTGACGTAGAATCCGGAAAACATGATCAGGAGTACGAAGATGGCTGACCGGCTCGCTGCGCTGATGACCCACTTCCCGATGAGCGCACAGGTTTTCAATACCGGCTCCCTGTGCGGCATCAACACGCTGCAAAGCGATGGCGTGCACGGACAGCTGCACCTGGTGCGCAGCGGCACGCTGGAGGTGCGCTATGGCAGGGAATCGCTGCAGGTCGAGCGCCCCAGCCTGTTACTGTTTCCGCGACCGCTGACGCACCGTTTCATCATCGCCCCCGGGCAGAACGCCGATATGGTCTGCGCAAACCTGTCGTTCGAAGGCGGCACCAGCAACCCGATCGCCTCGGCGCTGGCCGATGTCGTCTGCTTGCCGCTGGATCAGGTCTGGGGCGCCGAGCCGATCCTCTCGCTGCTGTTCGAGGAGGCCTTCGAGCAACGCTGCGGGCGCGTGGCATTGGTCGAGCGGTTGCTCGAAGTGGTGATGATCCAGGTCCTGCGCCAGCTGATGGAAAGCGACGAGGTGAATGGCGGGCTGCTCTCCGGGCTTGCGCACCCGCGCCTGCGCAATGCTCTGGTGGCGATGCACGAGGCGCCGGCGCAGGACTGGACGCTCGAGGAGCTGGCCAGCGTTGCCGGGATGTCGCGCAGCGTGTTCGCCACGGCCTTCCGCGAGACCGTCGGCACCACGCCGGGCCAGTATCTGCAGGGCTGGCGCGTCCGCCTGGCGCAGAAGGCCCTGCGTCGCGGACGGCCGATCAAAATGATCGCGTTCGAAGTGGGCTACGGCAGCGAAGCCGCGTTCTCCCGGGCGTTCAAGGCGCACGCCGGGCATTCGCCGCGGGAGTGGAAAAAGCAGCTGGCCATGGCCGCCGGTGCCTGAATGCCTGCCTCGACCCTGGCGCCTTCATCGGTGCAGCCAGACACAGCGGAACGTGGAATTAGTCCTTCACTTTGCCGATTGTTGACTAAGCTGCTTAGCAGACGCCGGCAAAGCATCGGCGTACCAGCCTGATAAGAAGGAGAACCTCCGATGGATATGAACCGTCGACAGTTCTTCAAGGTCTGCGGTGTGGGCCTTGGGGCGTCGAGCATGGCGGCATTGGGTATGGCCCCGCCGACGGCGTATGCCGAGTCGATCCGGCATTTCAAACTGACCAACACGCGCGAAACCCGCAACACCTGCCCCTACTGCTCCGTCGGTTGCGGGCTGATCATCTACAGCCAGGGCAGCGGCGGCAAGAACGTCGCACAAAACATCATCCACATCGAAGGCGACTCCGATCACCCGGTCAACCGCGGCACCCTGTGCCCGAAAGGCGCCGGCCTGCTCGACTTCGTTCATAGCCCCAACCGCCTGACCCATCCGGAAGTCCGCGAAGCCGGCAGCAACGAGTGGAAGCGCATCGAGTGGAGCGA
>DNMQ01000232.1:1240-2848 GCA_003488145.1 Pseudomonas sp. | reverse complement strand
GAGGCACCGATGCGTAAGCGTTCGTTGTTGGATCGGATTGCCCTGCTCGGTCGCGCCGGACTGGATGTGCTGGCAGCCCTGGGGCGCTCGACGATATTTCTCGTGCATGCGCTGTTCGGGCGAAGCGGGCTGCGTAACGGTTTTTCGCTGCTGGTCAAGCAGCTCTATTCGGTTGGTGTGCTGTCACTGGCCATTGTAGTTGTCTCCGGCATCTTCATCGGCATGGTGCTGGCGCTGCAGGGCTACAACATTCTCAGCAGCTACGGCTCCGAGCAGGCGGTTGGGCAGATGGTCGCACTGACCCTGTTGCGCGAGCTCGGTCCGGTGGTTACTGCGCTGCTGTTCGCCGGGCGTGCCGGCTCGGCTCTGGCGGCCGAGATCGGCAACATGAAGTCCACCGAGCAGCTCTCGAGCCTGGAAATGATCGGAGTCGATCCGCTCAAGTACATCATCGCGCCGCGCCTCTGGGCCGGTTTCATCTCGCTGCCGCTGCTGACGCTGATCTTCAACGTGGTCGGAATCTGGGGCGGAGCGATGGTGGCGGTGGAGTGGCTCGGTGTCTACGAAGGCTCGTTTTGGGCCAACATGCAGAACAGCGTCGACTTCAGTTCCGATGTGCTCAACGGCGTTATCAAGAGCGTCGTCTTTGCGCTGGTAGTGACCTGGATCGCCGTGTTCCAGGGCTACGATTGCGACCCGACCTCCGAAGGTATCAGCCGTGCCACCACCCGGACTGTGGTTTACGCCTCGCTGGCGGTGCTCGGCCTCGATTTCATTTTGACCGCGTTGATGTTTGGAGATTTCTGATGCGTATCCGCACACTGGAAATGGGTGTCGGGCTGTTCCTGCTTGCCGGGCTGCTGGCCTTGCTGCTGCTGTCACTGCGTGTCAGCGGGCTGAGCGTTACTGATGCTGACACTTACAAGCTGTATGCCTATTTCGACAATATTGCCGGATTGACTGTCCGATCCAAGGTGACCATGGCTGGCGTGACCATCGGCAAGGTCACCGCGATCGATCTGGATCGTGACAGCTACACCGGACGAGTCACGCTGGAAATCCAGCAGGATGTCGACATCCTGCCGGCCGACTCGACGGCTTCGATCCTTACCGCAGGGCTGCTGGGTGAGAAGTACATCGGCATCAGCGTCGGCGGTGAGGAGGAGTTGCTCGCCGATGGCGACACCATTCAGGACACCCAGTCCTCGCTGGTGCTCGAGGATCTGATCGGCAAATTCCTGCTCAACTCGGTTAACAAAGATTGAAGGAGATGCACATGATGACTGCCTTGCGCCGCGGCCTGCTGATTCTGTTGGCCGTTCTGCCCATGTTCTCCCACGCTGCGCTGACAGCCCACCAGGTCATTCAGCAGACCACCGATGAGTTGCTGGCCGATCTGAAGGCCAACAAGGAGCAGTACCGCAACGATCCGGCGGCTTTCTATGACTCGCTGAACGAGATTCTCGGCCCGGTCGTCGATGCCGAAGGCATCTCGCGCAGCATCATGACCGTCAAATATTCGCGCAACGCCTCGCCCGAGCAGATGACGCGCTTCCAGGAGAATTTCAAGCGCAGCCTGATGCAGTTCTATGGCAACGCCCTGCTGGA
>DNMQ01000232.1:0-1211 GCA_003488145.1 Pseudomonas sp. | reverse complement strand
GTCCTACACCATGGTCAACGCCGGCGAGTGGCGGGTGCGCAATGTGATCATCAATGGCATTAACATTGGCAAGCTGTTCCGCGATCAGTTCGCCGATTCCATGCAGCGTAACGGCGGCGATCTGGACAAGACCATCGATGGTTGGGCCGAGGTGGTGGCGCGAACCAAGGACACCGAGGCCGGTCAGCAGGCCGCAGGCGATGAGTGAGGCGCGTATCGAGCGTGGTGCCGAAGGCGAACTGCGCATGATTGGCGTGCTCGACTATAGCAGCGGGCCCGCGCTGCGCGAGGCCGGGCGAGCGCTGATCGCGGACAGCCGCTCGGCACTGATGCTGGATTGCTCGGCGGTCGAGCGGTCCAGCAGTGTCGGGCTTTCTCTCCTGCTGGCGTTCATGCGTGATGCCAAGGCCGCCGGCGTCGAACTGCGCGTCACTGCGTTACCTGACGATATGGAAAAGATTGCCAAGGTGTCCGGCTTGCTGGATATCCTGCCGCTGGAAGCATCCCGGGTCTGAAAGGAATAGCCGTATGAAACTGCGCTGGGCGGAAGAGCTGCGCGATAGCGTGCATGAGCTGGCCGAATCGCTGGGCAATCTGCTGGTCGAGACGTTCCACTACCTGGCGCTGTTTGCGATCGGCGCGGTGACGGCCTGGGCGGCGGTCATGGCCTTTCTCGGCATGGTCGAGAAGGGCCATATCACGGTCGATGACATCCTGCTGCTGTTCATCTACCTGGAGCTGGGTGCGATGGTCGGGATCTATTTCAAGACCAACCACATGCCGGTGCGATTCCTGATCTACGTGGCGATTACCGCGCTGACCCGCCTGTTGATCTCCGATGTTTCCCACCACCATCGTCCTGACATGGGCGTGGTCTACGTATCCGGTGCGATCCTGCTTCTGGCGTTGGCGATTCTGGTGGTGCGCTTCGCCTCCTCACGCTTTCCCGCCGTGCAAAGCGATAGCGGTCGGCCACGCCATTCGCGTAGCCGTGACCAGGGCGCCGAGACGCTCGATTGAGACATCTGCGTTGGTTCGGCGAGGTTCGGGGTTCGCAGCCTTCGGGCTTTTTTGTATGATGATCGGCCCGTGCGCGTCCTGCGCCGATCGAGGTTGAACATGCAGGCCCTAGAAGTGAAGAATTTCCTGGAAGAGAAGATTCCAGGTGCCCAGGTAGAAGTGGAAGGCGAAGGCTGCAACTTCCAGCTCAA
>DNMQ01000230.1 GCA_003488145.1 Pseudomonas sp. | reverse complement strand
CGGGCATACAGCCAGCGATGGGCCAAGGTGAACTCCGGGGCCGGCACCACACAATCGATCAGCTCGGCGAATGCGCCATGCAAGCGCTCGATCACCGCCTCCTTGGGCAGGTCGAGGTGCTGTCGGCTCCAGCTGCTGGTGCCGTGCAGAACCCAAGTATCCAGCTCGCCGTTGCGGCCGGGCTTACTGCGGTTGCGAGCAATCCAGTCCAGCGCATCGTCNNCCCAGCGCGACCGCCCAGGTGGGCTCCATGGCTACGCTGGCGGCGACGGCGGCGAGCTTGGGCGCGCTGGAGAGCAGCGCAGCCGCCTGCGGCGCCGGCACGGCAATCACCACCTGGCTGAATGGTCCGTGGCTTACGCCTGTGGCATCGACCAGCGTCCAGAACTGCTCGCCGCGAAACACTTCGGTGATGCGGCAGCTGAAGTTGACCGGCATGTCGCCCAGCAACCCGCGGGTGATCGAACTCATCGTCGGTGTGCCGACCCAGCGCACCTGCTCGTCGGCAGATGGTTTCAGTTGACCGTCATGGGACTGGTACATGCTGGGCGACCATTGATCGACCCAGCCTTCGCTCTGCCACTGGCGGACGGTTTCGCCAAAGCGACGATCCCGGGCGGTGAAGTATTGCGCGCCCAGGTCGAGCGAGCCCGCATCGCTGCGTTTGCTGGCCATGCGGCCGCCGCTGCCGCGGCTCTTGTCGAACAGATGTACTGCCTGCCCGGCATCGTGGAGGGCGCGCGCAGCGGAGAGCCCCGCGATCCCGGTTCCGATGACGGCGATTGGAGCCTTGCTCATGATTACCTCGTGTGCTGTTGCCATCAGCCGCACAGCGAAATCGCTGCACAGCATGGTTTCATGACAAGCGTTCGATAGCGCTTGAGCCTGTCCATCCTCGGACAGACGTTGGTCTTTGGCTAGAGGCTTTCGACGCAATGCGCATACCGCTCGCCGGTTCAATCCATTGATAGTCGGGTTGCTGGCGCTTCATGGAAGAGGATGCAATTGGCCTGCCGTAAGCGTGGAAGCAGTCTGTGGTTGTAAGTTGCTGATAAGCCGGTACAATGGCGCCGCTCGCCGCTAGGCGGGTTTCGTTATGGTGGGCCCTGCCGGTCCCCTCGCAACGATCAGCCGTGAACCCGGTCAGGCCCGGAAGGGAGCAGCCGCAGCGGTGACATTGTGTGCCGGGGTGTGGCTGGTAGGGTTCACCTCCATAACGATCTTCTCGTTTTTTCCTTTCTCTCTTATCTGAATCCGCTGACGCCTTTGCAGGCTCGGGCGTATACGCGTGTCTGCCGTTCCTGTTGTGGCATGGCCACCGGTTGCTGGCGCCAACCTTGTATCCTGCGCAGCGTTTCCAGAGGCACGAAGTGCCGGTATCGGCTCGAGGAGCACGGTTTTGTCTGTAAAAGCGAAGTGGGACATCTTCTGCGCAGTCGTGGATAACTTCGGTGACATCGGCGTCACCTGGCGCCTGGCCCGGCAGCTGGCGGCGGAACACGGTCAGCACGTGCGGCTGTGGGTGGATGACCTGGATACTTTCGCTCGGCTGTGCCCGGCGGCCAATGCCGAGGCGGAACAGCAGCTGCACGAGGGCGTGGAGGTCCGGCGCTGGTCCGGCCAATGGTCAGCTACCGATCCCGCCGATGTGGTCATCGAGGCGTTCGCCTGCAATCTGCCGCAACCCTACATCAATGCCATGGCTGCCAGCGGTCGTCGCATCCTCTGGCTGAACCTCGAGTATCTGAGTGCCGAGGACTGGATCGTCGGCTGCCATGCGCTGCCCTCACTGCAGGCCAACGGCTTGCAGAAGTACTTCTTCTTTCCGGGCTTCGAAGCCCGGACCGGCGGTCTGATCCGTGAAGCTGATCTGATGTTGCGCCGTGCGGAATTTCAGAGCGATATGGCGCAACAGACCGCTTTTCTTGCCTCGCTCGGCGTAGCGCGACAGCCCGGCGCGCGCCTGTTGTCCTTGTTCGCCTACGAAAACACTGCGGTCGCGGGTTGGCTAGACGCCCTCGCGGCCGATTCGCGCAGCAACCAGCTGCTGGTCCCGGAAGGGCGAGTACTTGGCGATGTTGCCGTCTGGCTTGGCGTGCCGAGCCTGCATGCGGGCGATCAGCATCGGCGCGGCAGTCTGCAGCTTTGCATCGTGCCGTTCATGACTCAGGACGAATACGACCTGCTGCTGTGGAGCTGCGATTTCAACGCAGTGCGCGGGGAGGAGTCCTTTATCCGCGCCCAGTGGGCCGGCAGACCGCTGGTGTGGCACATCTATCCTCAGGAAGACGATGCCCACTGGGACAAACTCCATGCCTTTCTCGATCTGTACGCGCATGAGCTGTCGCCCACGGCCAACGAAGCGCTGCGCGAATTCTGGCGTGCCTGGAACGCCGGGCAGGGGGCTGGCGAAGCCTGGACGGCTCTGGTCCGCGAATACCCGACCTTGCTGCAACATGCCGAAGCCTGGACCCACGAGCAGGTGGCCTATGGCGATCTGGCCGGAAAGCTGGTGTTTTTCTACACCGATTGGCTAGGTGCTGTTCACGCTTAGCGTGCGACCGCAGCTTCAATTATGGTGGGAAAGGCCGCGGCCTGATCTCCGCGCCTTGTTGTACGCCGCTCCGCATGGCGCCATTTGGCGCAGCAACGTGGCTTGCGACCAGGCGGGAACAGACCCTATGATACGCGGCCTGTTTTTTGTCTCTAATTCCCCTTCGGATATTTCGTATGAAAACCGCACAAGAGTTCCGTGCCGGCCAGGTGGCCATCATCAACGGCGCACCCTGGGTCATCCAGAAAGCCGAGTTCAACAAGTCCGGCCGTAACAGTGCCGTGGTCAAGATGAAGCTGAAGAACCTGCTCAACGGTTCGGCTACCGAGACCGTTTACAAGGCTGACGACAAGCTGGAGCCGGTCATCCTCGAGCGCAAGGAAGTGACCTACTCCTACTTCGCCGACCCGCTGTACGTGTTCATGGACGATGAGTTCAACCAGTACGAAATCGAAAAAGACGACCTGGAAGGTGTGATGACCTTCATCGAAGACGGCATGACCGACGTCTGCGAAGCCGTCTTCTACAACGACAAGGTGATCTCCGTCGAACTGCCGACCACCATCGTTCGTGAAATCGTTTACACCGAGCCGTCCGTACGTGGCGATACTTCCGGCAAGGTCATGAAGACCGCCCGCCTGAAGAACGGTGCTGAGCTGCAGGTTTCCGCGTTCTGCGAAATCGGTGACTCGATCGAAATCGACACCCGCACCGGCGAGTACAAGTCCCGCGTCAAGGCCTGATAGGCCACGCAGACTGCTCGAAAAAGAAACCCGGCCTGGTGCCGGGTTTTTTTATGTCCTTTCACTTGCCGATCGGTGCGCGATAAGTGTCGAGCACCGTGACCGGCAGCCCGCGGCTTCTACCTCGCCATCAGTTGGGCCGCAGCTGCTTCAGGGTTTCCGCGATCATGAACGCCATTTCCAGCGACTGATCGGCGTTTAACCGCGGGTCGCACTGGGTGTGATAGCGATCGCTGAGGCCGGCTTCGGTGATCGGCCGCGAACCGCCGATGCATTCGGTGACGTTCTGTCCGGTCATCTCGATATGAATCCCACCGGGGTAGCTGCCCTCGGCACGATGCACATCGAAGAACTGACGCACTTCGGCGAGCACCTTCTCGAAGTCCCGCGTCTTGTAGCCGCTGGACGCCTTGATGGTGTTGCCATGCATTGGGTCGGAACTCCAGAGCACATGGCGACCTTCGTTCTGTACCGCGCGCACCAGTCGCGGCAGGCCGGCTTCGACCTTGTCGGCGCCCATGCGCACGATCAGGTTCAAGCGACCGGGGTCGTTCTGCGGGTTGAGGATGTCGATCAGGCGGATCAGCTCCTCGCTGTCCATGCTCGGGCCGACCTTCACGCCGATGGGATTGCCCACTCCGCGCAGGAATTCGACATGCGCGCCGTCGAGCTGACGGGTGCGGTCACCGATCCACAGCATGTGCGCGGAGCAGTCGTACCAGCCGCCGCTGAGGCTGTCCTGGCGGACGAAAGCCTGCTCGTAGTTCAGCAACAGTGCCTCGTGAGCCGTGAAAAAGCTGGTCTCGCGCAACTGTGGCGCGCCGTCCAGTCCGCATGCGCGCATGAATTTCAGCGTTTCGTCGATGCGTGCGCCGAGCTGGTGGTACTTCTCGGCCAACAGCGAGTTGGCGATGAAATCCAGGTTCCACTGGTGCACCTGATGCAGGTCGGCGAAACCGCCCTGGGCGAATGCACGCAGCAGGTTCAGGCTGGAGGTGGACTGATGGTAGGCCTGCAGCAGACGCTCCGGGTCCGGCACGCGGCTTTGCGCGTTGAAGTCGATGCCATTGACGATATCGCCCCGGTAAGCCGGCAGCGTCATGCCATCGACGGTTTCGTCACCGGCCGAGCGGGGCTTGGCGAACTGGCCGGCCATACGCCCGACCTTTACCACCGGGCAGCCGGCCGCGAAGGTCATGACGATCGCCATCTGCAGCAGGACCTTGAAGGTGTCGCGAATCTTGGTGGCCGAGAATTCGGCGAAACTCTCGGCACAATCGCCGCCCTGCAACAGGAACGCGCGGCCCTGGGTCACCTCGGCGAACTGCCGTCTTAGCTCCCGTGCTTCGCCGGCGAAGACCAACGGTGGCAAGCCGGCCAGGGTGCGTTCAACGCGCGAGAGGTGTTCGGCATCCGGGTATTCGGGCTGCTGCTGGATCGGCTTGCTTTTCCAGCTATCGGGGCTCCAGGCGTCGTTCATGATCGTTCCAACTGATAAAAGTGCGGCGATTTTACCTGAAGCGCCCGGGCCCCGGAGATAGCGATGGCCTATGGGGCTGCGTAAGATGCGTTCGCCGACACGCTGGTGATCGGATAGCTGCGGAGCACATTGATGGACAAAGAGGAACGTCTGCTCGCCGAAGTGCATGACGCTTTCGGGCTGATTCGCGTACTCGAGGTGGGCGACTACCGTTTTCTCGAGTTTGGCGCGGCGGTCGAACAGAGCTGCGTATTCACCGCCGATCCTGCCTGGC
>DNMQ01000231.1 GCA_003488145.1 Pseudomonas sp. | reverse complement strand
CCCGCATCCATGGATGCGGGCATTCACTGGCGCGCTGTTGCGGCGCCTGAAACTCAAGCCTCGGTCTTGCCTACCGCGGACTTGATCAGGGTCTGCAATTCGCCCTTCTCGAACATCTCGAGGATGATGTCGCTGCCGCCGACCAGCTCACCGTTGACCCACAGCTGGGGGAAGGTCGGCCAGTTGGCATAAATGGGCAGGTTGGCGCGGATTTCGGGGTTCTGCAGGATGTCGACGTAAGCGAACTTCTCGCCACAGCCCATTACCGCCTGGGTCGCGCGGGCGGAGAAGCCACACTGCGGCGCATTGGGCGAGCCCTTCATGTACAGCAGCACCGGGTTGTTGGCGATCTGTTCTTTGATGGTTTCGATGATATCCATGGAGTACCTCGGCTAGACACGGTTGCCGGGCATTGTACCGGAAAACCTCGCGGAAAGCCGAGTGCGAGACTCGGCTATGTTGCCGCGCAAAGGCCGTCATTACTGAGATTCAGCCCTGCCAGGCCCCTGGACCGAGGATTTGCGCCTGTGCTTGCTTTCTGGATAAGATCGCGCCTTTCCCGTTTCGTCGCTCCCCGTGCGACCCCCAGTCGTCGGTCCCCTTTTTCTGTCGAAAAGCACTGGATCGCGCTGCGGCAATAAAGGTAGTTGATATGAGCGCAAGGCATTTTCTCTCACTGATGGACTGCACGCCCCAGGAGCTGAACAGCCTGGTCCGCCGCGGCATCGAGCTGAAGGAACTGCGCGAGCGCGGCGTCCTGTTCGAACCCCTGAAGAATCGCGTGCTGGGCATGATCTTCGAGAAGGCCTCGACCCGCACCCGACTGTCGTTCGAAGCCGGCATGATCCAGCTCGGCGGCCAGGCGATCTTCCTGTCCCCGCGCGACACCCAGCTCGGGCGCGGCGAGCCGATCAGCGATTCGGCCATCGTCATGTCGCGCATGCTCGATGCGGTGATGATCCGCACGTTCGCCCACTCGACCCTCACCGACTTTGCCGCCAATTCGAGCGTGCCGGTCATCAACGGTCTTTCCGATGACCTGCACCCCTGCCAGCTGATGGCCGATATGCAGACCTTCCATGAGCACCGCGGCAGCATCGCCGGCAAGACGGTGGCCTGGATCGGCGACGGTAACAACATGTGCAACACCTATATAGAAGCGGCCATCCAGTTCGACTTCCGGCTGAAGGTCGCCTGCCCCGAAGGTTACGAACCCGACGCCGAGCTGCTGGCACGCGCCGGCGAGCGTGTGCAGGTGCTGCGCGACCCACGCGAGGCAGCGGCGGGCGCCAACCTGATCAGCACCGACGTCTGGGCATCCATGGGCCAGGAAGATGAAGTGGCCGCGCGTCTGGCCACCTTCCGCCCCTATCAGGTAAACCGCGCGCTGCTCGACTGCGCCGCCGCGGACGTGCTGTTCATGCACTGCCTGCCGGCCCACCGTGGCGAGGAAATCAGTCACGATCTGCTCGATGATCCCCGCTCGGTCGCCTGGGATCAGGCCGAGAACCGCCTGCATGTACAGAAGGCGCTGCTGGAGTTTCTCGTCGAGCCGGCCTACCACCACGCATGAAACACGAGCCGCCGCTGCTGCAACTGCGTGACCTGGCCTGCGGCTACGGCGAGCAGAGCATCGTCCAGCACCTCAACCTGCATCTGAACCGCGGCGACATCGGCTGCCTGCTCGGCCCGTCCGGTTGCGGCAAGACCACCACGCTGCGTGCCATCGCCGGCTTCGAGCCGGTGCACCAGGGCGAAATCCACCTGGCGGAGTCGGTCATTTCCCGCTCGGGCTTCACCCTGGCGCCGGAGAAGCGCCGCATCGGCATGGTCTTTCAGGACTACGCGCTGTTTCCCCATCTGACCGTGGCGGAGAACATCGCCTTCGGGATTCGCAAGCAGCCTGACTGCTCGCAAATCGTCTCCGAGATGCTCGAACTGGTGCACCTGTCCGCCCTTGGCAAACGCTATCCGCACGAGCTCTCCGGGGGACAGCAGCAGCGCGTCGCACTGGCCCGCGCCCTGGCGCCCGAGCCTGCACTTTTACTGCTGGACGAGCCGTTCTCCAACCTCGACGTCGAACTGCGTCGGCGCCTCAGCCATGAGGTGCGCGAGATCCTCAAGGCACGCAACACCAGCGCCATTCTGGTTACCCACGACCAGGAAGAAGCCTTCGCCGTCAGCGATCAGGTCGGCGTGTTCAAGGACGGTCGCCTGGAGCAGTGGGACACCCCGTTCAACCTTTACCACGAACCGCTGACGCCCTTCGTGGCCAGCTTTATCGGCCAGGGCTATTTCATCCGCGGGCAGCTGCTAGACCCGGAAACCGTGCAGACCGAACTCGGTGTGATTCGCGGCAACCGCGCCTACACCTGGCCGGCAGGCAGCTCGGTGGATGTGTTGCTGCGCCCGGATGACATCGTCTACAAGCCGGACAGCCCGCTGCGGGCGCTTATCGTAGGCAAGACCTTCCTCGGCGCGTCGACGCTGTACCGGCTGCAGCTGCCCACCGGCAATCAACTGGTGGCGATCTTCACCAGCCATGCGGACTACCCCACCGGGCAGGAAGTCGGCATCGCCATCGCCGCCGACCATCTGGTGGTATTTCCGGCACTGGGCAGCGTCGCCGCCCATGAAACGCTGCAGCCGACAACAGCGGCGCGCTAACCCTTCTGCCGGCGCTGGCGGAAGAACTCGCTGAGCACCATCCCGCACTCCTCGGCCAGCACACCACCCTCGACCAGCACCCGGTGGTTGAGAAA
>DNMQ01000235.1 GCA_003488145.1 Pseudomonas sp. | reverse complement strand
GCCGACTACATCAAGATCCGCAGCGACGCGCTGTTCAACGAGCGTGACGTGCGCGCGCTGGAGGTTCACGAAGGCCTGGTGCACGTCGGCACCACGCTCAACGGACAGAACCAGCCGATCTGCACCTTCCTCGCCAAGGGGCCGCCGTCTTCAACGGTTACTCAGGAAGGCCTGGCGATCCTGATGGAGGTGATCGCCTTCGCCTCCTACCCGACGCGCCTGCGCAAGCTGACCAACCGCACCCGCGCCATCCACATGGCCGAGGAGGGCGCGGATTTCCTCGACGTGTTCGCCTTCTTCCGCGAGCAGGGCTATGGCGACGACGATTGCTACAGCAATGCCAGCCGGGTGTTCCGCGGCTCGACCCCCGATGGTCTGCCCTTCACCAAGGACCTGTCGTACCTGAAGGGCTTCATCATGATCTACAACTACATCCAGCTAGCCGTGCGCAAAGGCCGGCTGGAGCAGATCCCGCTGCTGTTCTGCGGCAAGACCACGCTTGAGGACATGCGCACGCTGCGCCAGCTGGTGGACGAGGGCATGGTCGTCCCGCCCAAGTATCTGCCGCAGCAATTTCAGGACCTCAATGCGCTGTCGGCCTGGATGTGCTTCTCCAACTTTCTCAATCACCTGAGCCTGGATCGCATCGAAGCCGACTACGCGAACATTCTCTGATCCCGAATATCCGACACCACTCACGCAAGGAAGCGTAACGATATGGAAAGCCCCGTCTTTGCCCGGCGTGCGAACCCGATGGATCGCACACTCTCACCCGCTGCGTATAACCTCGTTATTGGCCTCACGCTCTGTTGGGGCTTCTGGGTCAACTGGTGGATGGTCGGCAACATCCCGGTCGAGTCCATTCGCAGCATCCATCCCTGGCTGTTCTTTGGCGGCTACTTCGCCAGCTGCCTCACCGGCGCCTGGCTGTTCCATCGTTCCAACCAGCCATGGGTAAGTTTTCTGGGTTACAACCTGGTGGTGTTGCCGTTCGGGCTAATCGTCAATCTGGTGGTCAGCCGCTACGACGCGGCGCTGGTGCATGAGGCCATCCGCATTACCGCGTTCGTCACTCTGGGCATCATGGTGCTGGGTACGCTGTTTCCGAAGTTTTTCGCCAGCATCGCCAGTGCACTGACGGTGGCGTTGCTGCTGGTGATCATCGTGGAGCTGGTCGAGCTGTTCATCCTTGGCATCCACCATGGCGTGCTCGACTGGATCGTTGTGCTGATCTTCTGTGGTTACGTTGGCGTTGACTGGGGCCGGGCGAATCAGATCCCCAAGACGCTGGACAATGCCATTGACAGCGCAGCCGCGCTCTATATGGACATCATCAACCTGTTCCTGCGTATCCTGCGCATTCTCGGACGCAAATAGGCAACGGCGGGACGCTGCCGGATCCTTGCAGCGCCGCAACCCGATCGCTTCAGGAGCTCGCCGTGTCCAGCCACGAACTTGAATACGAAATCCTCGGTCAGTCCGCGCAAAGCGTGGAGATCATCCTCGATCCAGACGAGACGGTGATCGCCGAAGCCGGAGCAATGAACTACATGACCGACGGCGTGCGTTTCGAAGCGCGCATGGGCGACGGTTCGGCGAGCGGCGTGCTCGGCAAGCTGTGGGGCGCGGGCAAGCGCATGTTTACCGGCGAGTCACTGTTCCTCACTCACTTCACCAATGAAAGCAAGGCCAAGGCACGCGTGGCCTTCGCCGCGCCTTATCCGGGCACAGTGGTACCGATTGATCTCGCTGCTGTGGGCGGCAAGCTGTTTTGTCAGAAGGATGCCTTTCTCTGCGCGGCTTATGGCACGCGCATCGGTATAAGCTTCAGCAAGCGCATCGGCGCAGGCTTCTTCGGTGGCGAGGGATTCATCCTGCAGCGCCTGGAAGGCGATGGACTGGCCTTCGTGCATGCCGGCGGCACCGTGATTCGCAAGGAGCTGAACAACGAAACCCTGCGGCTGGATACCGGCTGCTTGGTGGCCTTCACGCAGGGCATCGACTACGACATCCAGCTTGCCGGCGGCCTGCGGAGCATGCTGTTTGGTGGCGAAGGGTTGCTGCTCACCACCCTTAAGGGCACCGGCAGCGTCTGGATCCAGAGCCTGCCCTTCTCGCGCCTGGCCGAGCGGGTCTACGAGGCGACCTCACAGGCCCGCGGTGAAACCCGCGCCAGCGGTAAATGAGCCGCAGGCGACCTTCGAATTTGTCACAATGCGCCTCTTTGCCTCGATGAGACCGTCCATGTCCGAACGCAATCCCATTCCCCTGATCCTGACCGCCATCGGCAGCGTGCTTGGCACGGTCGCGGTGCTGTCCTATTACGGCTACGTGCATATCGCCAAGCCAGAGGATGCGTTGCTGCTGGCTGACTACACCATGCTCAAGACCGTTCCCGGCGAGGATTACCGGGTATCGCTGAAGCCGGCGTCGCAGGTGGCTCAGTGCATCGATGGTGTGCTGGTGCTGTTCGATACCGAACAGAAGGGCCTGTCCGGCGTGCTGGTCGACAGCAAGAAGCGCGCCGTGCGCTGCATGGAAGAGCAGGTCCCGGCTGGCCTCCTGCGTTGACGCTTGGAGGTGCGGGGCACGCTGAAACAGAAACGCTCCCGACGCACTGATGCGTCGGGAGCGTTCGTTCAGCGTCTGAGGCGTTGGTTGTATCAGCGCATGGAAGAGCGCGGTGCCACCGGCTTGTTATCGTCGGAGATGGTCACTTCCACCCGGCGATTCATGGCGCGGCCGGCCGAGTCACTGTTGCTCGCGACCGGATATTCCTTGCCGTATCCCTGCGACACGATGCGCTGCGAGTCCACGCCCATCTTCACCAGGGCCATGCGTACCGCGTTGGCACGACGCTCGGAAAGACGCTGGTTATATTCGGCGGAACCGGTGCTGTCAGTGTAACCCTCGACGATCACCTTGCGCTCGGGATTGTCGTTGAGGAAGTCGGCGAGCTTCTGCACGCTGCGCATGCCGCCTGGCTTCAGTTCGGCGCGGTCGTAGTCGAACAGCACGTCGCCGAAGGTCACCAGGGTGCCACGCTCGGTCTGCTTGGCCTGCATGTCTTCCTGCAGCTTGCGAATCTGCGCGTCCCGGGCTTCGAGGCGGGCTTCAGCGCGCTGCGCAGAGGCCTTGCCGAGATCCTCTTCGGCCGCGCGCAGGGCAATGGTCTGCTCGGCCAGTTCGATGCGGCGCTTGGTCAGGTAGGCCAGCTGATCCACCGTCTCTTCGTCGGCATCGTTCAGATACGCCTTGTTGGCCTTGTCCAGCATGTTGCTGGCGTCCTGGGTTTCCAGGGCTGCGACCTTGCTGGAGCGGGCGTCGCTCTGCAGTGCGGAGAAGCTGCTGCGCGCCTCTTCAAGGTTCTGATTGGGCTGGTTGGCGCAGGCCACCAGGCCGATGCTCAGGGCCAGCATGGTAGGTAGGGTTACGAGCTTGTGCATGACGAGTTCATCCTATTGGCTATAAACGGAATGGCGGGCGTGGCGAGGGAATCAGCGAACGTTGCGCATGCCTTCTTCGCGCAATTCCTGAATCCCCTGCTGCGCATCTTCGACGGCCTTCTGAGCCTTCGCCGCTTCAGCCTTGCGTTGGGCTACGCGGGCATCCCATTCGGCCTGTTCGGCCAGCTTGCGGGCTTGTTCGTAGTTTTCTTTCTGCATGGCCAATTCGGCCTCTTTCCACTTTTCCTGCGCGGCGCGCATTTCCACTGCGGCGTACTCGGTACCACCCGCGCTTACGGCGCTGCGCACGGCCGATTCAGTCACGGCGAACTGCTCGGTCGGTGGGTTGCCGGCGCATGCGGTCAGCAGCAGGCCACCAAGTGCAATGGCCGCCAGCTTGGGTAGCTGAAATCTCGAAGCGTGGGTTGCGACAGTTTTGTTCATGGTCAGTCTCC
>DNMQ01000234.1 GCA_003488145.1 Pseudomonas sp. | reverse complement strand
AAATAGTCGCGGATGCCGAGGAACTCCAGTTCTTCCGGATCGACCAGACGATACAGGTCGAAGTGGTAAACCTGCACATCGTCCAACTCGTAGGGTTCGACCAATGTGAAGGTCGGACTCTTGACCTTGCCCGCATGACCGAAGCCGCGAATCAGGCCGCGCGACAACGTGGTCTTGCCCGCACCGAGATCACCATGCAGATAGATGACGCCAAGACCGCCGGTCGCCTGAGCGATGCGTGCGCCCAGCGCGAGCATGGCAGCCTCGTCCGCGGCATACAGATTCACTTCAGGCATGGCGACTGCTCCTCGAGCAACTGACGAACCACGGGAATCAGATCGCTGGCGGCGAGTCCGCGCCCCTGCTCACCCAAGCGCTCGCCAGCGGAGGCGTGTAACCACGCCCCCAGGCAGGCCGCATCGAATGGCGTCAGGTCTTGCGCCAGCAACGCACCAATCACGCCGGCCAACACGTCGCCCAAACCGGCACTGGCCATCGCCGGATGGCCGCGATCACAGAGCGACAGCCGACCATCCGCGGCGGCGATCAGCGTACCGGCTCCTTTGAGCAGTGCCACGCAGGCGTAGCGATGGGCCAGCGCACGCGCCGCAGCGGGGCGATCAGCCTGGATTTCAGCTACCGAGCACTGCAGCAGCCGCGCAGCCTCGCCCGGGTGCGGGGTGATCACGCTCGCTGCCGGCAATTCGATGCCGCCAGCCGCCAGCAGGTTCAGCGCATCGGCGTCCCACACCTGCGGCAACTCATGTTGCGCCGCCAGCGACAGCAGGCTGCGTCCCCAGGGCGCCTGCCCCAGGCCTGGGCCGACCACCAGCACATCGGCGCGCTCGACCAGCGCGGTCAGGCTATAGGTCGACTCGACGCCACTGCACATGATTTCCGGGCGTCGTACCAGCGAAGCGGTGACATGTTCCGGACGAGTCGCCAGCGTCACCATGCCCGCGCCGCAGCGCAACGCCGCCTCGGCGCTGAGCAGCGCGGCGCCGCCGGTCCCCAGATCGCCGCCAATGACCAGCACCTGACCGAAGCTGCCCTTGTGCGCCACCGGCGAGCGCGGCGCGACAGGCACCAACGTTGACTGATCCAGGCGTACAGCGTCGCCTGCGACCTGACTGACGATCTGCGGATCGGCCTGCAGATCATCGAATACCAACGTACCGACGCGATCCGGGCCGTCCGCGGTGAACAGCCCGAGCTTGAGCCCGATGAAGGTCACACTGAGATCGGCACGCACCGCGTGACCCAGCACCCGCCCGCTGTTGGCGCAGAGCCCGGACGGCAGATCGATTGCCAGCACCGGTAGCGCACTGGCATTGATAGCCTCGATCGCTGCGACATATGGCTCGCGCACGTCACCGGCAATGCCGGTGCCCAGTAGCGCATCCACCAGCACGCCCTGCAACATCGCCTCGGCATGCCAGGGCTCGACGACCACTCCGCTCGCCCGCGCCTCGGCCAGGGCGTGCGCGGCATCGCCCTGCAAAGCTTGCGGATCGCCCACCGCCAGCACCCGCACCTGCCAGCCGGAGCGCTGCGCCAGCGCTGCAACGATGTAGCCATCGCCCGCGTTATTGCCACGTCCGGCCAGCACGGTGACCGCCCCGGCATCCGGCCAGCGCCGACGCAGCGCACGCCATGCGACATGAGCGGCACGCTGCATCAATTCGAAACCGGGAGTGCCGGCGGCAATCAGGCGCGCATCGAGTTCGCGCACTTGGGCGGCGGTATACAGAGCGACGGGCAGGGAATCGGTCATCGGAGCAGGGATCATCGCGGCGGAATGTCTGGCAGAATTATACGCACCCGCCTGTCATGCCGCTCTCCAATGTCCAGCCTCTCTCTCGACCCCGCCGCCCTCGCCCAATCCATCAAGGAATGGGGGCGTGAGCTCGGCTTCCAGCAGGTGGGGATCACCGATGTCGACCTCGGCGAGCACGAAGCGCATCTGGAGGCCTGGCTGGCAGCCGGTTATCAGGGCGAGATGGACTACATGGCCGCCCACGGCAGCAAGCGTTCGCGGCCGGACGAACTGGTGCCGGGCACGCTCAGGGTGATCTCGCTGCGCATGGACTACCTGCCCGGCGACACGCGCATGACGCAGCAGCTCGCAAGTCCGGAGAAGGCCTATGTGTCACGCTATGCGCTGGGCCGCGATTACCACAAGCTGATCCGCAAACGCATCCAGCAACTCGCCGAGCGCATTCAGCAGATGATCGGCCCGTTCGGCTTTCGCGCCTTCGTCGACAGCGCGCCGGTGCTGGAGAAGGCCGCCGGGCAGCAGGCCGGCCTCGGCTGGATCGGCAAGAACACCCTGCTGCTCAACCGCAAGGCCGGCAGCTGGTTCTTTCTCGGCGAACTGTTCGTCGATATCGCTCTGCCGGTCGACGAACCGACGACTCGCGATCACTGTGGCAGCTGCCACGCCTGCCTGGACGTCTGCCCCACCGATGCCTTCGTCGGCGAACGGCTACTCGATGCGCGACGCTGCATTTCCTATCTCACCATCGAGCTGAAAGGCGCGATCCCCGTCGAGCTGCGCGACAAGATCGGCAACCGCGTATTCGGATGCGACGATTGCCAGATCGTCTGCCCGTGGAACCGCTTCGCCCGCCCCACCGAGCAGAGTGACTTTCAACCACGCCATAGCCTGGACAACGCCGAGCTGGCGACCCTGTTCCGCTGGACGGAAGAGGAGTTTCTCAGCCGCACCGAGGGTTCGCCGCTACGCCGCGCCGGTTACCAGCGCTGGCTGCGCAACCTGGCGGTCGGCCTGGGCAACGCGCCGTCGAGCATCCCGGTGCTGGAAGCGCTCCAGGCGCGCCGCCACGACCCCTCGGAGCTGGTACGCGAGCATGTCGAGTGGGCGCTGGCGCAACATGCCCAGCGCCAGCCCGACTGACTCGCCAGCCCTGAGGCCGCATCAGGCCTGAGGGGATGCCTGTGCCGGATCGCTGGCTGGAGCCGCGCTGAGCTCACGCAGCTCATCGGCATCCAGCGTCTCCTGTTGCAGCAAACGACGCGCGCAGCGCTCAAGCAGTTCATGCCGCTCCTCGAGCAACCCCAGGCTGCGCTGGAATGCAGACTGCACCAGCTCCTGCACTTCCTCGTCGATCGCCGTGGCGGTGCTCTCGGCATAATCATGTTGCGGCTTGAGGCCGAGCATCGCCTCGTTGCCAAGGAACGAGTTCGGCTCACGCTCCAGCGCCAGATGCCCGAGACGCTTGGACATGCCGTAACGGGTGACCATGGCCCGGGCAATGTCGGTGACCTTGGCCAGATCGTCCGCGGCGCCAGTGGACAGATGGGCGAACACCAGCCATTCCGCCGCGCGCCCGCCGAGCAGTACGGCCATCTTGTTTTCCAGCTCCTCGCGGGTCATCAGGAAGCGGTCCTCGATGGGCCGCTGGATGGTGTAGCCCAGCGCGCCCATGCCGCGCGGGATGATCGACACCTTGTGCACCGGATCGACCCCCGGCAGAGCCATGGCCACCAGGGCATGGCCCATCTCGTGATAGGCGACGATCTCCCGTTCGCGCGGGTTGAGCAGGCGATTGCGCTTCTCCAGGCCGGCGATGATGCGTTCGATAGCCGCGGTGAAATCTTCCATCGCCACCGCCTCGGCATTGCGCCGGGTCGCCAACAGGGTCGCCTCATTGACCAGATTGGCCAGATCGGCACCAGTAAAGCCCGGCGTCAGCGCGGCGATGGCCTGCGGGTCGACATCGATACCCAGACGCGACTTCTTCAGGTGCACATTGAGAATCTGCACCCGCCCGACCTTGTCCGGCCGATCGACCAGCACCTGGCGGTCGAAACGGCCGGCGCGGAGCAGGGCCGGGTCGAGAATTTCCGGGCGGTTGGTGGCCGCCAGCAGGACCAATCCGCTGGAGGTATCGAAGCCGTCCATCTCCACCAGCAGCTGGTTGAGCGTCTGCTCCTTCTCGTCATGCCCGCCGGACAATGGTCCGGCGCCGCGGGCGCGGCCGAGGGCATCCAGTTCGTCGATGAAGATGATCGCTGGCGCCTGGGCCCGCGCCTGTTCGAAGAGATCGCGCACCCGCGCGGCACCGACGCCGACGAACATCTCGACGAACTCGGAACCGGAAATGGAGAAGAACGGCACCTTCGCCTCGCCAGCGACGGCGCGCGCCAGCAACGTTTTGCCGGTGCCGGGTGGACCGACCAGCAGCACGCCCTTGGGCATGCGTCCGCCTAGGCGGCCATAGGTTTGCGGATCGCGGAGAAACTCGATGATTTCCTTGAGCTCGTCCTTGGCCTCGTCGACGCCGGCGACATCGGCGAAGCTCACCTTCATGTCGGTCTCGACATAGACACGCGCCTTGCTCTTGCCGATCTGCATCATGCCGCCGCCGCCCAGGCCACTGCCGATGCGCTTGAGCAGGAACAGCCAGATGCCGAAGAAGAGCATGGCCGGCACGATCCACGACAGCAGGTCACGCACCAGCGTGCTTTCCACCTTGCCGGTGTAGCGCACCGGGTACTGCTGCAGATGCTCGGCCAACTGCGGTTCGACGCGGTTACTGATGAAACGTCGCTGACCGCTGGCCAAGGGCTCCTTCAGCAAGCCCTCGATGCGCCGCTCGGTGATCGCCAGCTCTTCGACGCGGCCCTCCTTGAGGTGCTGCTCGAACTCGCTGTAAGGGATGGTCGCCACCTCCTGCTGGATCGACAGCAGGTACTGCAGGCCGAGGAACACCAGAATGGCGATCATCCAGTAATTCATGTGGAACTGAGTTCGGTCTTTCACACCTGTTCTCCTTGTGCCGCAGACGGGGAAATTATGCCTGCTGCACGGGAGGCCAGCCTGAACCCAGATCAGTAATAAGGCGCGCCGCTCAAAGACCGCCGCGCACGCCGAGGCCGACACCCAGCTCCGCCGCCACGGCGAAGGGCAACAGCAGCGTATCCACCAGGGCGCTGGCGGGCAGATCCAGCGCGGGATATTTCGGCGGCATGGCACCGAAACGGTCCATCGGGCAGCAACCGCCGTTGAGGCTGTACCAGTCCAGGCGTGTGCCGGAATAGATGATCGGTGCGCCGGGCTTGGCGGCATCCAGCGTGCGCACGCTGGCGCAGCCGCCGAGCTGGCTCAGCGTCGCCAGGAGTAGCAGCGCTCGGCCGATCATCTCAGTCGTCACTGACGATATGGTGCTCGCCCCAGCGCGGCAGCATGTCCTGCGGGATGTTGAGCAGATTGAGGATGCGCGCAACCACGAAGTCGACCAGATCATCGATGGTCTGCGGCTGGTGATAGAAGCCCGGCGAGGCCGGCAGGATGGTCACCCCGAGGTTGGATAGCTTGAGCATGTTCTCAAGGTGAATGCTCGAATAAGGGGCCTCACGCGGTACCAGGATCAACTGGCGACGCTCCTTGAGCGCGACGTCGGCGGCACGCTCGATCAGGTTGTTGCAGGCGCCGGCGGCAATCGCCGAGAGCGTGCCGGTCGAGCATGGCACCACCACCATGGCGGTCGGTGCGCCGGAGCCGGAGGCCGGCGGCGCCATCCAGTCCTCCTTGGCGAACACGCGGATCTGCCCGGCGGCGGCACCGGTGTATTCCGAGAGGAACGCCTGCATGGCCTGCGGCTTGGCCGGCAGCACCACGTCGGTCTCGGTGGCCATCACCAGCTGCGCGGCCTTGGAGATCAGGAAGTGCACTTCGCGGTCCTCCTGGATCAGGCAATCGAGCAGGCGCAGGCCGTACTGCGCGCCGGATGCGCCGGTCATGGCCAAGGTGATGCGTTCCGGTCCGTTCATACATTTGTTCCCTTGTAGCCGCTTGGTCGTGTTCGGGCGGGCCGAAGCGGAACGCCGCCCGGCCCACCCTACTTGCTAATGCGATCCGCGTGGAAATGCCTTCGGCGATTTCCACCCTACCCACGGTCATCGTAGGGTGGAAAACCGCGAAGCGTTTTCCNNGCCGTGCAACCCACCGAAACCGCCATTGCTCATCACCACCACCTGGGTGCCCGGCACCGCGTCAGCTTTCACCTTGGCGATGATCGCCTCAAGCGAGTCGCACACGGTGGTCGGCACCGGCGAGCCGGCGACGGTTGCGGCCAGATCCCAGCCAAGATTGGCGGGTGCGTACCAGATCGCCTGGTTGGCCAGCGCCACGGATTCAGCCAGGCCCTCGCGATGCGCGCCGAGCTTCATGGAGTTGGAACGCGGTTCGACCACCGCGATGATCGGCGTATCACCGACGCGCTTGCGCAGGCCGTCGAGGGTGGTGGCGATGGCGGTCGGGTGGTGGGCGAAGTCGTCATAGATGGTCACGCCGTTGACCTCGGCGACCTTTTCCATGCGTCGCTTGACGCTCAGGAACTCGCTCAGCGCCTCGGCGCCCTGCTTCGGCAGCACACCCACATGCCGCGCCGCAGCGAGCGTCGCCAACGCGTTGTTGACGTTGTGCTGGCCGGTCAGCTCCCATTCCACTACGCCCTGTACGACGCCCTCGAAGATCACCTCGAAGCGCGAACCGTCGGCGCTGAGCAGCTTCGCCTGCCACTGGCCGCCGCCACCGGTGGTCTGCACAGGGGTCCAGCAGCCCATGCCGATGACGCGCTTGAGCGCACCTTCCGACTCAGGATGGATGATCAGCCCCTCGCCCGGCACCGTGCGTACCAGATGATGAAACTGCCGCTCGATGGCGGCGAGATCCGGAAAGATGTCCGCGTGATCGAATTCCAAGTTGTTGAGGATCGCGGTGCGCGGGCGGTAGTGGACGAACTTGCTGCGCTT
>DNMQ01000098.1 GCA_003488145.1 Pseudomonas sp. | reverse complement strand
CCACCAGGGCACGATGCGCACCAGGCGCCGGCGGGTGTCCTTGAGGCCCTCCCAGTGCGGCGACAGCTCGCGCGGTATGTCGCCACGCATCTGCCTGATCTGCCGGTAGAGGCTGTCGCGCACCGCTTCCAGCTCAAGCATGCCGCGCGGCAACACGCGGTACTTGCCCTCGAAGCCGAGGGACAGGCACAGGTACATCAGTTCGAGCATCGGCAGGTGCTTGACCGGGTTGCGCGATAGCCGCTCGAGCAGCTGGAAGAATTTCTCGCCGCCGAAGGTCTCGTTGTGGAAGGAGGACAGCAGGCTCATCTGCGACCATTCGCTCTCGTTGCCCCAGGGCGTGGTCACTACGGCCTCGTCGAGAATGGTGCAGAGCACGTAGCGCGCCGCCATCACCTGACTGCTCTCGGCGCCGTCGTGCAGGGCGCGGTGCTCGAACAGCTTGATCGCGCTGCTCAATTGCCGGTGCAGTGCCTGCAGGTCTTCGCTGTCCAGGCTGTGCTTGAGCCGTACCACTTCCGAGAGCAGCGGCGAGGCGGCGGCCACCAGCGGATTGAGACTGATGTTGAAGGTTTCCGCCGGGCGCAGGCGGGCGGCGTAGATCATCCGCTCCTCCAGCTGCTCGAAGCGCGGCGGGGTGTCGAAGTCGGTCAACGGGCTCTGTGCCGGGGCCTCGCCGGCGCGGTTGACGATGACCGTGTGGTCGTTCTGTCCGTAATCCATTTCCTTGATCATGTCGCTCAGTCCCTGACCGCCCAGAATTTCAGTTCGAGCCCGGTGAAGTCACCGGACACATGGAAGGCAAAGCCGCCGGAGCGCTCCAGCTGCGCCTGGTCCTCGGCGTTGAGTTCCAGCGCGAAATAGGTCTTGCCGGCGTGGAAGGGGATCTGCCGCGGCGCCACCGGCAGCGGCTTGATGCGGATGCCCGGCAGATGCAGGTTGACCAGCTGGCGGATGCGCTCCACCGGGCCGATCTTCAGGTGCGCCGGCAGGCGGGTGCGCAGGGTTTCCGAATCGCACTGGGCGCTGGCGGCGAGCACGAAGGACGCCGTGCCGAGCAGCTTGTGATCGTGCAGTGGCGATACCTGGATGCCGTACTGGCGCTGCTGCAGCAGCAGCTCGATGGCGTGCTGTTCGAGCACCATCGACAGCACCTGGCGGATCGCGTCCATCAGCTTGCGGAAGCTCGCGCCCTGGTCGCTGTGCTGGTAACGACCGTCCAGGCGCGGGCGCTTGCTCTCGCTGGAGAAGGTCGCTAGCTCGCCGAGCAGGCCAAGCAGGTCGCGGTAGATCTGCTCCGGGTGCACCTGCTCCACGCCCAGGTAGTGGCGCAGCACCGGTTCGTGGCGGTTGATCAGCTGCAGCATCATGAAGTCGCCGACCTCGGCGCCACCGACCTTGCCGGTGGCGCTGATGCGCTCGGCGAGGGTATCGCCGCGGTGAGCGAGCATGCTGATCACTTCCTTCAGGCAGGACAGCAGATAGCCTGAGGCCTGGAAGTTGACGTAGGTCGGAATGAACTCGGGGTCGAGGCTGATGACCCCGTCCGGCGTGGTGTCCAGCACCTCGCACAGCTGCAGTTTCACGTAGGCCTGGTCACTCTGCTGCTCGCCCAGCAGCAGGCGGAAATCCGGCAGGCCGGTGCTGACCTGGCTGGTGCTGCTGTCGCCGGCATTGGAGTCGGCGACATCCAGCTCATGGGCGGTGTAGCGCGCCAGCACGTCCTTCTGTTCGGGACGACGCGTTTCGATGTGGTTGCCGGTAACCAGTGGCAGCGCGAGGTATACCGGTGTACTGCCGGTGTTCGGCGGAATGTCCAGCGCCAGTGGCTCGCGCTCGCTGCCCAGCTCGAACAGCGTGCCGTCCGGGAGAATGCCGCTGGCCTGGCTGAGCACCAGCTTGCCCATGTTGAGGAACTGGCGGTCGATCTCCAAATTGAAGAAACCCCAGGCATAGCTGCCCAGCTTCTGGGTGCGCGCCTTGAGTTGATGATCGTAGTAGCGATCGTTCTGCTGGAAGTGTTGCGGACGCAGCAGCATGCCTTCCTGCCAGACAACCTTGTGCAGGCTCATGCTTATTTTCCTTCTTCGGCAAGCGGGTCGAACAGCGCGATGCCGCGCTCATCCAGGCTCAGGGCGACACGGGTGCGCTCTTGCGGCGGCACGGCGATGACGTAGCGCCAGCTGGCTTCCGGCAGGTCGCGGTAGGCGGCCAACACGCCGACATAGCGGCTGCCCTCCTGCACCGATAGCTTCAGCTCGCGGCTTTCGCCGGGACGCAGTTCCAGTTCCTCGGCGGTCACCAGGTCTGGCGCCAGGGCTTCCTTGGGCCGCTGGTAGAGGGCGAAGAAGTCGCCGTTTTCGAACGCCACCGGATGCTTGAGCTCCAGCAGGCGCAGCACGATCGGCGACGGCCGGCCGTTGAGGTCGGGATTGAGACGGTCGCTGCCGTGCAGTTCGAGGTCGAGCTTGGTCAGCTTGGAGTACGGCGACAACGCCGAGCAGCCGCCCAGCACGAGCAGCGAGGCCAGCATGGCCAGGGTGATGCGACGAGGCATGGGATCATCCTTGATGGGTTGAATCGAGCGTGGCGATCAGGCGCACCTGCTCCTCATAGGTCCTGGCGAAGTCGCGGGCGAACAGCCGTTCGCTCCAGTCGGCGTCCTGGCCGAGGCTGTGATGCAACCGGCGGTAGGCGCGCCAGCGACTGCCGGCGGTGGCGATCAGCGGCTTGCGGCCCTCGCGTTCGAAACGCAGTGCCAGCTGCTCCGGCGCGAGCTGTTCGAACATGGCGTGAACGGCGGCGCGGCTGGCCGCTAGCAGTGCCACCTGATGCGCCTGCAGGTCGCGGAAGGCGCGTCCGATGGCCTGTTCAGCCGTAAGCTGGCCGGGCTTGCCACCTCGCAGCAGGGCGCTCACGGCCTCACCCGTATCGGCACTGTGCTTGAGTGGGTTGTTGCCGGCGCTCTGCACAGTGGTCAACGCCAGGCGCAGCTCGTTCTTCAGCTCGCTGCGGGTGCGCATGCTCTGCTGCAGGCCGCCGACGCTCTGCTTGAGCAGGCGGGCGGCACTCAGCGCCAGGGCCTGGCGCTGTTCCTCGTCGAGATCGTCGAGATCGATGCCCAGCGCCTCGCCAAAACGCGCCCAGAATCCCTGCGGCAGTCGTTCGGGCTCGGCTTCGCGCTTGGCTTCCGGCGCTGCCTGCGGCATGACCAGCTCCGGCAACGGCAGGCTTTCCATGTCGATGCGCGCGTAGTCGCGCTGCTGCGCCTGGCGCTGTGGCGCTACCAGGGCGAGGTCGAGGTCGTCGACCTCGGCATAGACGCGCTCCTGCTGATCCATGGCAACCAGCGGATCGAGGTCGAGAAAAGCGTCGTCGGGGATGATGCTGCCGGCCGGCTGCGGGCGGCCGATGTCGCCTTCGAACAGCGCAGGGTCCTGAATCAGCCGGGCGCGTATCTCGAAGTCGCCCAGGCAGTAGACGCTGCCATGCTCGATGCGCTGCGGCTGGCCCTTGACCAGGCTGGCGCCGCTGTCCTTGAGCTGGATGCCGTTGCTGCTGGTGTCGGTGAGGAAGAACGCGCCGTCGCGATAGCTGATCACCGCGTGACGCCCGGAGAGAACGCGCTTGCGGTCGGGGATCACCCAGTCGCAGCCGTCGGCTCGGCCGATCACGCCGCCGGCCTGCTTGAAGGTTTTGGTGGTCAGCAGCCCGGGCACGAATTGCTGGGCACCCACCATATCGAAGACCAGTTCCATGGTCGTGTCGCTCCTTGCGGTTACTGGCCGCGATTCAAGGCTTGCGGATCACCCAGCGGGCGATAGTGGTCATCGTCGAATTTGTAGTTGCCGGAGCAACCGGCGAGCAGCGCGGCGGCGATGAGCGAAACGAGGGCGTAATAGCGCACGGGCACGCGATTTCCTCCTTGAAGTCGTGTGTGGGGGCAAGATGCGCATGGCGCGACCTGGTCGGCGCATTGAAGTTCAGTTGTCCTGCAGGCTCGGTGATCGGGTTCACAGAACACCCGTTGGATGGGTCTAAAACGAGCGTGAGGTCAGGTTGAGGCGGCTTGGTGACGCCGCGCGGCAGGTTTGCCTTGCGCCGGCCTGGCGTTGCTGGCAGGCCATGAGGCTCGTTTTCGTTGGTCGGAACGATATTGGTGCAATCGGGCACTCGGCCAGCAAATGCAATGACAAGGCCCAATTGTCCTCAACTCTTGACTAGGTTGGGGTGGTTGCGGTCCATACCTCTGGGTAGGGATCGCCTGATGGAAGCGCTAACCGGAAGCGCCAATGCAAGCAAGTCAGGTGTTCACATGTAGCGAGGCGTTTCGCTAGGAGAACCACGGCCCGTTTAATGGTGTTAGATACGCAAAACTAGATGGACTCCGCCAGCCATTGCATGTCATCCGCTCGCGCTCTGGTTTTCTCCAGAAAACAACTGGAACCATTAAGTGCGTCCATGGTTCCGCCTGTCAGCATCCCAAGCAGTCGACAATCATTGTCTCTAAAGGATATCCATGCCCGCTGTGCTGCAAGGAGTTGCGCGCTGAGCGGTTCGTCAAGATTGAGCCGGACGACGTTGTAGAAATGGTTAAGTCGTGCGTCCTGCTGAGCCATTTCAGCGGCGTTGCAATTGAGCATGTTAACGGTTATGCCGTCGGATGCATCCATGCATTCGGTATAAGACGGCGAATATTCCGAAGCAACTGAAAACTGAAACGCAGCTGCCGCAGCAATCATGGTGAGATATTGGCTTATACGCATAATGAAATTTTTCAGGAGTTTTTTAAGGTAGAAAAGGGCTGGGTAGCTGCTCCCTGTAACCGGTTGGTTGTTCAACTGCTGCATATCTGCGGTGCGTGCTGAAAGATTCCCGGTTCTGGGATGGCGTTAAAAAGCGCTCAGCAAATGTTCGCCGAGCGCTTGGTGTTCACACCGCGTTAAGTTGAGGAATCTCCATACCGATTTTTGCAGACGCAAAGTTCATGTCTCCGCTGGCTATGGACTGTGCTTTAAAACCTGTTCCGATCAAGTCTCTGATGTAGAGCTTGTTGTAAATAAAAGCGAACACCACGTTGCTCAAGCCGAAAGTAATGAAGGCGATAACCAGTTGGATCAACGCGTATTTCCAGTCACCGCGAAACGCGGCTGGGAAAAAACCGAAAAAGAACGTTGTCCAGGAAAAGCCAACTGGCGCTTCTTTCATCGCGCCAGTATTCGGGTTCTTGAAGATAATCGATGTGTAGGCCATTACTTTTTGCTCCTTGTGCCCTTTAAATAGGTCGTCTGCCTGGGCGAACAAACGACGCGGTAACGGTATTTTTATCTAGGCTGCGGGCGAGCCATAGTCGCGCACCGGATGACGTCGCTAGGTGCGAAGTGTCCAGATAAGTCTGGCGTTACTGGCACTTTGGATTGGTCGAAACTTCCTCGCTAGCCTCGCGCAACATGCTCTCCACCTCGGCCTCATTGCGCGCTGTGTACACGCGTCCTCCAGTGTTTTCGGCGATGCAGTTGGATAACTCGCTGTCACTGATGTTGACCACGTTGACGCGCAGGCGTGGTTGCTGGACGGCAATGCTGCTCGACACGGCGCAGGCGTTGCGCTCGCAACCATCTTCGCCATCCACGAACATCACTATCAGTGCATCGCGCCAGCGACCATCGACCTGGCTGGCTGCGAGTTCCAAGCTGCTTGCCAAAGGTGTTCCGTCGTTCGCGCCGAGCTGCTGCACGCTGCGTTTCAGCTGAGCTCGCTGGCTCTTCCCGAACAGTCCCTGATCGACCTGGTTGTGGCAGCCATCGAAGGTGATCAACCTGGTGTCGATAGCGGGGTGTAAATTGTCGAGCATGCCGCCGAAGGCCTGTTTAGCCACCGTTAGCCGGGTTGGCTCGCTCAGCATTCGCGCACGACGCGGGTCGTCCTCGGGAAGGCGGATACCGGTGCTGTGGAACCACAGGTCGTCCTCCGGCGAGACGTCGATATTGAGGTTCATCGACCCGGAGGTATCCAGCACCACAGCAAAATCCGGAGGCCGCACATTTCCCGGTTGGCAGGCATGGCTGATCATTGGTGTGGGGTTGATCAGGTGCAGCAGGTAGCCCCGCCAGAACCAGAGCAGCCAGAGCAACACAAGCAATAGCAAAGGCAGCAGCAGCCACCACAGCGGAAGGCGCAGCCACCAGCGTTTGCGTGGTACTGGCGTCGGTTGCGGCGGCATTGAGGCCGGCGGTATCGCGGACGCAGGCGGGGGTGGCGGCAAGCCCCAGCGCACCACCAGTGGTTCATCGTTGAGGCTGTAGAGGTTGGCCAGGTCCGGCGCACCGATCAGGCTGCGCAGGCGGGTGGCGGTATCGTCCTGGCCGCGACTTTGCAGCTCGTTGGCCAGGTGGCCGATGGCGTGCTGACGCTGCTGGTACTTCTCCAGCAGCCGGCGCTGCTGATCGGCGTTCAGTTCGGCATAGGGGTGCGGCTGTCCTGCAAGTTCGGACCACCATTGCAGTTTCCCGTCCTCACCGGTCCGGGGCACGGCGTACAGGCTGGCGACGCTGGGCGGGAAATGCCGACGTATCAGCTCGACCTTGGCATCGAGTGCCGATAGCGCCTGTTGGGGATAAGTTGCCGACTCGCGTGTCACCCGCTGCATGAAGCGAATTCCTGAAAAATGAAGGCCGTCGGCAAGGACGGCCTCTGGGGGAGTGGGCTGGTTACTCGTAGGCCAGGCTCAATTGCAGTCTGCTGACCTTCTGCTGCAGCGCCTTGAGTTCCTGCTGACGCGCGGCGATGTCGGCAGCACTGCCACCGCTGGCGGGGCTGCGCTGGAGGTCCTGTTCCAGCGTGGCGATCTGCTGTTGCACCTGGTCCTTGTTGGCGTGCCGGCTCTTGAGCTGGCTCAGGAGGCTGTTCAACGACTGCTGCAGGCTGGCCTGCCGCTGGCGCTGGGCGTCCAGGCTCTGGCGAGTGGCCTGCTGTTGTGCGCTGATCTCCTCGTATACCCGGTGGAACAGTTCGTTTTCCGCCCGGGCATCCAGCAGTTCCTGCTCACGCTGGCGAATCTGCGCGCTGTAACCGCCGGAGTGGTCGCATTGCATCTTGGCGATCAGGCTTGCGTCATTGTTGGCGGAGTTGCAGTTGGCCGGTGCGGTGGCGCAACCGGCCAGCGTCAGCACCGCGAGGGCGCCAAACAACAGTCGAAAGATCATGTGCGTCGCCTCAGCCCAGGGTGATCGCGGAGCGCTGGCTATAGAGGCCATCGACTTCCTGCTGCAGGGCCGCGACCTTGAGGTTCATCTTGCCGATCTCCTCTTCGATCTTGACCACATCGGTGCCGGCACCGCTTTCGCGCTCAAGCTTGGCGGTCTTCTCGTATTCGCTGACCTTGTTGCGCATATTGGCCAGTTCCTTGCGCATCAGCGCCAGGTTCTGGTCGACGCCTGCCAGCTCCTGCTCGGCCTGGGCCTTGTCCAGCTGCTTGTTCTTGATCGACTTCTGGATGGCGGCGATGCTCTGCTCGTCGTCACGGATGACGCGCTGCATGGTTTCGGTCCGCGCAACGACGTTTTCAGTGTCTTTCTGAATGTCCGCGCTCATTACCCCCAGGCGCTCGGCGGTGTTGGCGTACTGGCTGCGACGCTGGTCGTAGTAATAGTTGGCGCCCATGGCCACGCCGCACGCGGCGAGACCAGCCACAACGGCACAAGCGGCCTTGTTGCTGGAGTTGGACAGAGCGCAGGCCAGCACGCCAACACTGGCGGCGCCAGCGCAGGCAGTGAAGCCCGACTTGCTGAAGAACGCGGCGTCATTGCCCTGGGTCAGGCGCGGGTCGGCGGCCGGAACCGAACTGTCGGTGAGCAGGCTCCCGGTGCTGGCGCAGCCGCTCAGCAGAATGCTGCCTGCCATGACAAAGCCGAGTACGGCTCTGGAAAACATACCTTGGCTCAGTTTCATGTTGTCGCTCCTTGTGTGTTTGGCGTTGTGCTTTTTCTAGTTATCGGGATACGGCCTTGCAGCTGGTGAGCCAGGCACTGGTGTCGATCTTCTGGGTCTGCAGGAAGGCCTTCTGGTTGGCCCAGTGGGTGCGCAGATAGGGCTTGAGTTCCTGCAGCTGCTTGTTGCGACCGATGAGCTCTTCCATCACCGGCAGCTGTTTCTGCAGCAGCGGCTGGCCGTAGAGGCTGGCCGACTCGACCAGGCTACTGGCGTAGTAGCGGCTGAGCTTGTGCAGGCGGTCCTGCTGCTCGTCGAGCTTGCCCTTGCGCATGGGGCAACTGGGGTCCTGCTCGGCGGCAGCGCAGTTGAGGTCGTAGTTTTTCTGCAGGAAGTCCAGATACTGGCCGTCATCGAGCATCTTTGTGCAAAGGAAGGCGCCCAGGTTGAGGCTGGCTCGAATGGCCTGATCGCGAGCCTCTTCCTGCTGCTGGTTGCTGGCGCGTAGCTGGTTTTCCAGCGACTTGAGCTGATCCTTGAGCGCCTGGTCTTCTACCCCGGAGGCCAGCGCTTCTAGTGCCTGCACGGTGCCCTTGTCCTTGGCGCCATCTTCCGTACCGCTGCCCAGTTTTTTCCAGCTGCTTTCTATGCTGGCGACCCGCTCGCGCGAGGTCAGCGTCGGTGACACCAGCGCCAAGCGCAGGCCGGTCGTCTTGTTCTTCACCTGGCCCTGGGCGTTGTAATAGGGCTCTTCCCTGCGCAGGGCTGTACGCATGTCGCCTTGCGCAGTCAGATAGTTGCCGCCGCGCACCACGTAGCCGCCGGCTTGACCATGCTGACGGTCGAGCTTGTTCAGGCGGAAGGGCTCGAAGATCATCTCGTCCGCATTGCCGAGCATGTCATGCAAGCCCAGCGGGTTGGGCTTGAGTAGGCCCGACAGCTGCAATTGGCCATTGGCCGATTGCGAGCCGGCGAACCACTCATGGCCGTTTAGCCCTTCGGGCATTGGATAGCGCCCGTCGCGAAACTCGGCTGTGCCGACTTCAAGTCCACCGCGCGCGGCAAACTCCCACTCGATCTCGGTCGGCAGACGGACAAAGCCCAGCACACCGTCTTCTTTGGGCAGCTTGCCCGCCGCGTGCTGGCGCAACCACAGGTTGTATTTGTCCGAAGCCTGCAGCGCATCCAGCCAACTGATCGCCACCACCGGCAGGCGCAGCTTGTTGGACGGCGTCGGGCAGCTCTCGTCGGTCAGGGCGCGGTACTGCAGTTGGGTCATTTCATATTTGGCCAGCAGGTAGTAGCGCGATTTCTCGGAACCACTGGAGGTGAAACTGCCGGCGATAAAGGCCGGACGGCTCTGTTCGACGTAGCCCCATTCGGCGCTGTCCTGGCCGATGCTGATGGGATAGTCGTCCAGCGGACCGGCCATGGGGATATGCACCTTGCGGAACACCATGGAGCCGTCGCAGGGCATGGGCAGTACCACGTCGCCGGCCTCGGGCATGGGGTTGAAGTGTTTCTCGTCCCAGGTGGCGAAGGCCTGGGTGCAGGCCAGCCCGAGGGGCAACAGCAGGAAACGGCACCAGTTTCTAGAGTTCACGCAGACTCTCCGCAGGTTCAATACTGATGGCGCGCAAGGCGCCGATTAGGGCAACCAGCGCCGCTACAAGCAGCGCCAGCAACAGGGCGATCAGCCCGTGCCAGAAAGTGATGTCACAGACGAAGGCGCCTGTGGCCTGACTGCTGCCCAGCAGGCGGTTGAACAACTGGCTGCCGACGCCGTAGCACGCCAGACCGCCAAGATAGCCGGCGCCGCTGAGAAACAACGCCTGCAGCACCAGATAGCCAGCCACAGCAGCTCGCTGAAAACCCAGCAGGCGCAACAGCGCCAAGCTGCGCCGCTTGCGGTCGATGTTGGCGAGAAAGGCGCCGATCAGCGAAGCGATACAGCCCACCAGCGAGGCGCCGGCGATGACCCCGAAGATCACGCCCAGCACATGATTGATAGCCTTGACCGCATCGATCTCGGCCAGGCGGCTGCTGGTTTCGATGTGTTGCGCGTTGAGCCAGCGCTCCAGCGGCGCAACGCTGTCGATATCCCGTGCATACAAGCGTGCGCGGGCATAATCGGGCGTCTGGCCCTCGGCAGAGTTACCGTTGTGCGCGCCCAGCGCGGGCACCTGATAGCCGTCGCGAAAGCGTTCCAGCCCCAACAGCAGCTCAGGCGCGACGAAGGCGGCGGGGCGACCGAAACGCGCCGGGTCGAGTACCGCCAGCACCTGCAGGGGTTGCTCGCCGCGCTCGTTGACACCGTTCAGCCGGCGCGTCACACGCAGTTGCAGCGAGTCACCGGCCTGGACGTTCAGGCGCTCGGCGGCGCGTGCACTGAGAATCACCTGGTTGCCGCGTAGCGCGCTCAGTGGCGTGTCGAGTAGCGGGTCGCCGGCCTGGGTGGGGATGATCTCTGCGTTTTCGACGAAGCGGCGGTTGGGGCCGAGCAGATCGGCCTGGGTGTTCAGTGAGCGGGTCTGACCGATGGCGAAACCGGTTTCCGGGCGCTGTTGCAGTTGCGTGAGCCAGGCTGTGTCGTAGTTGCCGCTGCTCAGCAGGCGGATTTCCAGGTTGCGCGGATCGCGCAACAGGTCATCCTGCAGCTGGCTGACCACGCCGTGCTTGAGGCCGAACAGCAGCAGCAGCGGGGCAATCACCGCCACCAGTGAGGCCGCCACACACAGCGACACCTTGCGGTCATGCCACAGGTCGTTGAGTGCCAGCCTGCCGAGCAGGGCGAAGCGATCAAGCCACAGGGACAAAGGCTGTCTCCCCTTCACGGCTGACGGCGCCCAGTCGCGCCAGACCAAACTCGTCGATCAGCGCCCAGTCGTGGGACACCACCAGCGCGGTCAGCCCCAGCTCGCGCACCAGGCTCAGCAGCAGCTCGAACAGCCGCCGTGCATTGACCGGGTCGAGCGCTGCGGTGGGTTCGTCGGCCAGCAGCAGTTGCGGCTCATGGGCGATGGCCCGCACGCAAGCCACACGCTGACGCTCACCGATGGACAGGGCCTGGGGATACTTGTCGAGCAAGGGTTGCAGGCGCAGCACGTCCACAGCCTTTTCCACATGACTGCTGCGCGCCGGCAGGCCGAGCAGGCGGCGCGGCAGGCTGATGTTGTCGCGCACCTTGAGAAAGGGCAGCAGACCGCCGCTTTGCAGGACAAAACCCAACTGGCGCGAGCGTACTGCCGCCAGCGCCGACTGGTCGTCGGCCTGCAACATCTGGCAGATATCCACACGCTCGCGACCCAGCCGGTAGTGCGTCAGCGCCTGCGGGGCGAGCAACAGGCCGATGGCTTCGAGCAGGGTGCTCTTGCCACAGCCGCTCTCACCGGTGATGGCGCGAATCTCGCCATGCCCCAGCTGCAACGCCGGCAGGCAGACGCGATGCGCCTGCGCACCGCTGCCCCGTGCGACCCGTAGTCCCTGAATATCGAGCATGGCTCAGGGCATCATTTCCAGCGGCACCGGATACACGTTGTCGCGTGCATCACTGTCCTTGGCCAGCGCCACCCAGCGGTCCACATCGGCGTTGTAACGCTGGTAGTGGCGCAGCTTGGTGCTCAGGGTGCGGATGAATTTCTCCTGCGCGAGGCCGTCCCAGCTCTTCCAGGTTTCCTCGTCCAGATTGAGTACTTCGCTCTGGTAGGGCAGGTCTTCCAGGTATTCGCCGAGCATGCCCAGCTCCGCCAGGCGAGTGTTGTCGCCCTGCTTCAACTGGTTGGGATCGGCGCCCATGGTGGCGGCCACCGAACGCAGGCGCTCGAACATTTCGCTGGGCGAGATCAGGCCCTGGTTGGCGGCGTCGAGGATCTGCTTGAGCACGTCACTGAGGTCGCTGAGCTGGGATTTGGTCAGCAGCACGCGCACATCGGTGGTCGGCAGGTTCTGTTTGATCAGGTCGCGGTCGCTGATCCAGGCCTGGAACACGGGTGGGGCTTGGGTGCCGGTCTTCTGCCCAAGATAGGCCAGCTGCATGGCGTGGCCGATCAGGGCGGCGTCGTCGAGCATTTTCTGCTCTTCGCTGCTGGCAGCTGCCGGTTCCGCCTTGGCATTGAGTGCGCTGCCAATGGCCTCGTCGCCCATATAGGCGGCCTTGACCTGGCTGGTGATGGCGTTGGCCAGAGCATCGACCTTGCGCCCGTAGGCGTCCAGATCACCGGCATTGACCGGGTAATACAGCGAGGTGTTGGTGCCCGGATAGGTCGAGAGCGCCTGATACTGAGCCTCGGCTTTGCCGTGGTTCTTCAGGCCGGAGGCGGTCTTCAGGTGCAGGGTATAAATCGCCACGCCGGGGTTGCTGGCTTCGATCCGCACCTGTTCGGCGCTGAGACCGGTTCCGGACAGCTTGTTGTCGCCTTCGATGGCACCGGCATCGCTGATCAGCACCACATAGCGGGCGCCGAACTGGCTCCAGTCCACCTGATCGATGGCGTGCATAACGCCGGAGTAGGCGTCTTCGTCGAAGCTGCTGCTCGACACTTTGGCCTGCCTGAGGTCGGCCACCTTGCTCAGAAAGTCGGCGCCGTCCGTGACCTTGTTGGGGTCGGCGTACATCTTGCTGACGTACTCCAGGCCCGGGACGGCCTGGGTGCTGGAGCGGAAGGCGACCAGGCCGAACTTGACCTGCTTGCCGAGGTTTTCCACGGCGATCTGCGCGTAAACCTTCTTGATCGCCTCGCGGGTGCGCTCGATATAGGGGTCCATGGAAATGGTCGAATCGATGACGAACACCACGGCCGCGCTGAATTCCTTGAGCTGGCTGGTGATGGCCGGCTGACTCGTGTTGCCGGCTGCGCCTGCCGATCTTGCCGCGCCCGCTACATTACCGGCGACGGTTGATTGCGCCTCGGCCTTGCTTACCGAGGCAACGTTAAGCAGGCGCATGCGGAAACCTTCTTCGCTCATCACCTCCTCACCGCTCAGCACCGGCAGCAGGTAGAACTGCTTCTGTAGATCGACGAAGAATTCCGGCTCCTGCGCCAGCACGCCGGGGGCCGGCTGGCCCTGCTTGAGCTTGGCCCGCAGTGGCGCGACATGGCTGACCGGGTCCGGCGCATCGAGGATGCCCTCCAGCGTCGGGCGCTCCTTGAAGAACAGCAGGCGGTCACGGTTGGCCGGGTTGGTGAAGGCCAGGGTCAGCTGCATCTTCCAGTCCACGGTACAGGTGGCGGGCAGCCAGCCGATGGTTTTTCCATAGCTGTCCGGGCCGACGCGCAGCCACTCGGCGTTACCAGCCTGGGCGCGCTCGTAGACGTAGAAACGGCTGAATGCCGGCTGTGTCTGGCCGCTGCCACCGGCGCTGGCGCTCAGCTGGCAGTTGGGCGTGGTCAGTACGCGTTGGAACAGGGTCTGCTTGCCTTCTTGCAGAAGGGGGTTGTCCGCTGCCTGCAAGGTGGCGCTGGCGCAGAACGCCAGCAGTGCCGCACAGCTAATACGCAGGCTCACGGCTGCAGCTCCTCGTAGCGTTGGCGGGCCTGGGCGTCATCCGGCGCCGAGGCGAGGATGGTTTCGTACCAGTAGGCTGCGGTGGCGGCATCCGCTTCGGCGAAGCAGGTGCTGGGCTGGTGGAACTCGGGGTCGTACTCACGCGCATAGGCGTGGGCGATCTGCACGTCACCGGCCTGGGCGCGGTTGGCGTACAGGCGCTGGGCGATGCCGCAATGCCCGGCTTGCTTGGCGGTGGCGATGATTTCCAGCAGCGCGGCGCTGTCCGGCGCCTCGCGGATGCAGTTCTGCACGAAGCTCAGCTCGCTCTGGCTGGCCATGCTTTCCAGCGTGCAGGGGCCGGCGGCGAGCGGCTCGCTGACTGCAGCGGGTTCGGTTACCGCGGGCGGTGCCTCGGCCGGCGTTTCTACCGCTGGCTTCTTCAACCAGAGCCAGAGGCCCAAAGCGATTGCCAAGAGAACCAGTACACCGAGGATCAGTGGCAGCAGGTTGCTTTTCTTCTGCGCCGCAGGTTTCGTGACTGCCGGTTCTGCAACCACCGGCACAGGTTCGGGCGTGGCACTGAGCGGCTCTGCAGCCGGCTGCGACTCGGGCAGCTCCAGCGATGGCATGTCCGGGATTTCCAGCGGCGCCTCGGGCACGCTCATGCTGCCGTCGTCATAGAGCGCACGGGTTTCGCCACCGGCAATCGACGACAGCAGGCCCTGGGCCGGGCGCACCACGCCCTGATCCACGAGGCCACCATCGAGTTCACGCAATTCGATACGGAAGTTCGAGCTGCCGCTGCCTTCCAGCAGGGGATCGACCAAATCGGGGCCGATCAGGGTTTCCAGCACATCCTCGTCGGCGCCCTGGTTGAAGCTCGGCACCTGGAACCAGAACGGATTGTTGCTCCAGATCCGGTCGCCTTGCAGGTAGAACTGGTCCTGATTGCGCTGAATGGAAAACTCCAGCTTCTCGCTGGCGCCGCGCCATTTCTTCACCGCCAGTCGGGCCTGGCCGGGGATGTTTGGCTCAAGGGTCAGCAGGTCAACACGTATGGGCATGTCTTATCTCGCTTGGAACGACTGCAGCACACGGCCCAGCCATTCATTCTGTTCAATCGTGATTTCGCGTCCGGCGCTGTGCCCGGCGTTGTCCTGGGTAATGCAGGCCAGTCCGGACAGCCAGTCGCCAAGGAACAGCCTGGACTGGTCGACCGGCTGCACGGGCAGTTCGGGCAACTGGCCCGGCTGCGGGTGGCGATAGAAGGCGAACAGGTGATCCTTGCTGCCGATCAGGCTCTTGGGTCGGGCGTCCACGGGCTTGTGCAGGTTGCCGAACCAGGACACGTAGTCGCGCAATACCAGCTGCACGGTCAGTACCTGACGCTGCACCAGCTGATCGCGGCGCGTGCCGCTCTGGGTGCGCAGCAGCAGCGCACGGCTGATCTGCTCGGGCACGTCGAGGCGATAGGCGGCGGTGATGAGCTCGTCGACCACGGCCTCGACCACCTTGCGATCCAGGCCCAGCAGGGTCAGCAGGTTCTGGCGGTTGGCAAGTTCACGCAGATGGCTGATCCAGGCCTTGAACACGGCCCGGGCGAAGCGATGCTCGCTGCTTTGTTGCTGTGGCGCTGCCACCTTGGCTGCCGGTGTTTCAGCGCTGCCGAACACCTCGCCGAAGTCGAAGCCGCCATCGTTGCCGTACAGGCTCTGTGGCGCGGCCTGGGCTACTTCTTCGGTGCTTTCGGCGGCGTTCTCTTCAACCTCGTAGGCGCCGCTCAGATAGAGGTCGCGCACGCTGTCGCCGGACAACTGCAGGTGGTCGATCAGCTCGCCCAGCACCGGCAGCCGGCGGCCCAGGTCCTGCAGGATCATCTGTGCCTGGGCACGTTTGAGCGTCAGCGCGCCTTCGCCGCCCTTGTGATACCAGCCCTCGAGGCTGTGCAACAGATCGTCCTTGCAGCGCTCCAGCTGTTCCTCGATGCGGTTGAGCTTGAAGTCGAGGTGAGCGACCCGGCCGAGATACTGGCTGATGCGCTGGATGCCGCCGTCGTTCAGCGCCATCATCGCCGCCCAGGCCTCGTCCGGCTGGGCAATGTGCTCGCACACGGCCGGCGCATCGACGAAGGTCCGCCCCAGCAGCTGCAATTGCGCCTGATGGCGCGAAACCATGCCCAGCTCGTCGTAGGTGTGTTCGGCCATCTCGACGAAGGTGGCCATCGGCAGGCGCGGCTTGCGCACCAGGTAGGTGTTGCTGAACGGCTGGCCGGCCCAGTTCTGGATCCATTCGTATTGGCCGAAGCGCTCCAGCATGGTCTTCTTCAGCAGGCCTTCCCAGCCTTCGCGGACCATGTTTTCGTCCTGCTCAAGCATGGTGCCGATCTGCATGTCGAACATGGTCAGCGCCCAGATCAGGCCAGGCGTGCGCTTGCCGCGCTCCTGGACGGTGGCGCCCTGGGTCTTTTCGATCCAGCGGGTCAGTACCGGGCCGACGTCCTTGACGTCGATCTGCTTGGACGAGCTGGTGCAGACCACCAGACTGTTCATCTCCTGGCTGTCGGTGTAGCGCTCGAACAGGTAGGCGACCTTGCCGCGCAGCAGCAGCTGGGACACCGGGTTGCCGCCCTGGGCACTGGCCTGGCTGCCGGCTTCGCTGACCGAGCGGATGCCCAGGCGTCCGCGATAACCGGGGAAGTCCAGCAGATCAACCTGTTCCACCTGCGGGTCACACGTCGGATTGACCAGCGGGAAGATCATTTCGGCGGTCAGCGCGGCCAGTTGCACCACCGGCACGCCCACTGCCGGCAGCAGGTTGTCGCCTGGCGCCGGGCAGACCTCGACCGGCAGATCACGACTGCTGCCCAGGCGTTCAAGCATGTCCACATTCATGATGCTGTCGCGCTGGGAGTAACCTTCGCCGTCACGGCTGACCAGTACACTCAGCGGTGCGAACACCCGCGGTGCATGCCCCAGGCGCTGCAGTGTGGAGGCCAGCTGGATATAGAGGTTGGTCAGCTCCGGCTGCTCGCCCCAGAGAATCGAGAACAGCTCGGCGCGTTGGGTGCAGCTCAGGCGCGGCGCCAGCTCCATCGCCCGCGGCCAGTAGAGGTGCTCCAGCTTGCGGATGGATTTCTCGAAGTTGTCGCGCAGGTAATCCCACAGCGACACCACGTCGTCGGCGCTGACGCCGGCCTGTGGGGCATTCGTGGCACCGTTTTCAAACGGCTTGAGGATGCGGGCGATGCGCGGCTCGTCGAGTTCGTAGTCGACCAGCTCCTGGTTGAAGTCGTTGAACCAGGCGTTGGCCAGAATCTTCGCCAGCTCGATCTCGCTGAACAGCTTGAGCTCTACCGGATGGCTGGCCGGCCCCGACGTAGCGGTACGGCTGAAGCGGGTGACCAGACCGGTGGCCTCCTTGCCGCCACCCGGTGGGTTCACGTGCTTGATGAAGTCCAGACGGGTGTCGCCGTAGAGGGTTTCCAGCTTGCCCTGCTGGTTCGCCGCGAGCGCCGAGATCAGGTAGGACTTGCCGGCCTGGGACAGGCCGAAGAAGCCGATGGTCATGGGTGTGCCGGCTACCCGGCCAAGGCTGCGCGCCAGGTTGCGTGCACGGTGCAGCTTGAGGTTGAAGCTGTCGGCCTCGCTGTCCAGGCGGGGTGCGTTGCCACGCACTTCGCGAATCCACTCCAGGGCCTGGCCGGCGCCTTCGTGAATGGCCGCCCAGGAGGTGCTCAGTTGGATCTGTTTGGGAGTCAGGTTGCTCATTTGCGCTTCACACTTCCGCTGTCCAGCCAATACTTGGTGTCGCTCAGTCCCGCGTCGAGCATGGTGTTCAGCTCGAGCTCCAGGTCACTGCGCACGTTGAACGCGACCCTGTTGCTGCTGGACTCGACGCTGGCGATGGCCAGCCGGTCGCTGATCAGGCCCTGCTTGCGGGTGCGTTGGTCGCGGGTGTCGATCTTGAAGCGAATCTTCAGCAGCGGCGCCTCACCGTCTTCTCCGGCGCGGGAGAACTTTTCACGTCCGGCCTTGGTGAAGCGCAGGCTGTATAGCGGCGACGCCGCCCAGCGCTCGGCGGTCAGCTGGCGGAAGCCCAGCCGCAGGTCGCCGCGCATGACCAGTTGAGGGGTGTCGGCGTCATCGCCATCACCGATCAGCGGCAGGCTGATCATGCCGTCCTGCGAGGCGATGTCGCGGTAGAGCACGTCGGCGTCCTTGATGAAGTTGTTCAGGTCGATCACGCCGATGTGCTTGATGGTCGAGTAGGGCTTGAGTGCCGCCGAACGGAAATAGAAGTTCGGCACGCTGTGGTTGGCGCACAGCAGGCAGAGCATGGCGCCGACCGAGGCGGTGCTTTTCGGGTCGTCAATCAGGCCGCTCTTGTGGAAGGGATACCAGCCGCCGGTGCGGTAGTTCTGCAACGGCAGGATGCGCCCCGGCGGCAGCGGCAGCATCTTGCGGATGAAGGCCTGCACGCCCGGTAGCCGTGAGGGGCGTCCGGTCAGCAGCAGCATGTCGCAGGGGTATTGGAAGATCACTTCGCACAGGGCGCTGAGCGTCTTGGTCAGGTTGATCCTGTCGTTGAGGAAGGCGGCGTGCAATTGCTGCAGGTCGAAGCTGATCGGTACCTGCAGCAGATCGAACGTCGTCTGGCCACCCACTTCGCGGCGTACCGCGCTGCAGACGTATTCCCACACACTGCCGTTTACCGATTGCTCGCCGAGCAGTTCGGCGTAGCTCTGGCTGATGACTTCCTGCGGGTGCTCCGGGTCGTACTGTTCGTAGGCCTTGAGCAGCGCCAGCCCCAGCGGGGTGAAGACTTGCAGGTTGAGTTGCTGGCGCAGAATGCCGTCCTGCACGCTGACCGATTCGTCGCCGCACAGGCGCGACATGAGTGCGTTCGGGCTGGACACTCCGGCGACCCGCAAAGCCTTCTCGAAGCTGGGCAGGATGAAGTCCTGGATCACGTCCAGCAGGATGTCGTCGCCAGCGACCTTGAAGCCGTCACGGAAGCGTTGTTCCGGCACGATATGCACGTTGCTGCCGCTGCCGCCATTACCGGCGCGGTCCAGGCGGTAGTCGGTGATCACCAGATCGGTGGTGCCACCGCCGATGTCGATGGTGGCCAGGGTGATGCGCTCACGGTCGGCCTTATCGGGCCGCGCCAGGGTGGCGAAGAACTCTTCCGGGTGACCGGCAAAGTTCTCGTTGACCTCGGTATAGAGATAGACCAGCTGCCCGCAGGAGGCTTCGTCCCATTCCACGCGAATGCTCGGGATCGGCGTGCGCGCGCTGCTGACGTCCTCCTCGTGCGGATCTTCCTCACCGGCATGCCAGCCGAGGCTTTTCCAGACCAGGCCGATGGCCTGCAGCATGCGTTCGTTGAGGATGCTGCGCTCGGCCTGAGGCATGCCCGGCGGCACGGTGAGGATGATGCTGTTGAGCTGGCGCGGTGTGCGCGTGTGGCCCTGGCGCGAGCGCTGGGCCGGGCTGTTGATCTGCGACAGGGCCTGCGCCAGCACCTCGGCCAGCATGAAGGTCATCAGCGAGCTGCGCGAGTAGCGCGGCATGAACACCGGCAGACGGTCGTCCTCGTCGAGGCTGTACAGTGCCTCGCCGGTTTCGTTGATCAGGTGCGAAAAGGGTGCGGCGGTGGCGTAGGGCTCGCTGTCACCTTTTGTATAGGAGCAGTTGAAGCGCCAGCCGTGGCCGTAGGCGTTCTCGTCCCACAGGTAGCGCTTGGGGCTGGACAGGCCGGTCGAGCCTTCGGTGCCGCGTCGGCGGCTGGCCAGGCGTCCGGCCTCGCTGCCGACGCGGGCGATGGTGGGCCACTGGAAGGCATCGTGGCGACCACTCTTGACCGAGAACTGATCCTTGCCGAAGTTGGCCTGGGCGAATTCAACGCGGCTCTCGAACGGCTGGTTGTAGGTGTGCTCGGGAGTGATCAGATCGCGCAGCTCCAGCACATAGTTGTGCTTGAGTCCGGAGCCGGCCTGGCCGTGGTTCTCGATCAGGATGCCGCAGGTGCGCGAGTTGCCGACGTCCAGCACCAAGTCCACAGGGATCGGCTTGACCTGTCCGTTGACCTCGTTGGCGACGACCTTGAGTTCGGGAATGTCCACCTTGGCGCGGGCATTGGTCTGCTGCGCGGGCACGGGTTGTGCCATCAGGCTGAGCAGGTTGAGGTAGTGCGCCAGGTGATGGTTTTCGCGCACCTCGATATCGACTTCATCGCGCGGACGATGCGCATTGCCTTCGCGGAACACTTCCAGCAGCCACTCCCTGACCCAGCCCTGGTCGAGAAACCAGCGGGTATCGCGGATATTGCAGGCCAGGCGGAAGGCGACGCCGGAGCTGACGTCTTCCTGGTTGGGTGCAAGGTACGCGGTGCCGTCCTGGCGGGGCATGACGCGGCTGTCGAAGGCCAGCGTCAGGCGATGGCTGTTGCCGTCGATGTCCGGAGCGGGAAGCTTGACCAGGCGCATGCGCGCCCAATTGCTCGGGCCTTCGTCGTAGCGATGGGGCGGCATGAAGCGGAAGAAGGGGATCGGCAGCCAGAGGCCATCGAGCAGGTCCAGGCTGCTTTTCATGTCGAGGCTGAACACGGGCTTGGTCTTCTCGATCTTCTCCGGCTCTGGCTCGTAGAAGTAGAAGTCCTTTTCCTCGTTGTACAGCAGGCGCGTCAGCAGGCCGCTGGTCAGCGGCGCGAATTCGCCGGGCGGCTCCTTGCGCAGGTCCAGCGACAGCGCGAAATCCATGAACTGGATGCCGGTGTCGCTGATCAGGGTGACGGTGTCTTCGAATTGGGTGACTTCAGGCAACATTGGGATTCATCCAGTCTTATTCGCCAGCGCGACGCATGGACATCGGGAAGCGTTCGTTTCCGTAGCTGCCGGTGCAGTCCGCGATGCTCTGTGCGCCCTTGGCGCAGGTGACCTGTGGCATGTCGTAGTTACTGCCATCGGCGCAGGCGGCCTGGCCGTGGCTGTCGATGGCCAGGCTGCCGTTGTTCATGGCGGCAGTGACCGGGCCGGAACAGTCCACGCCATCCGGGCGGCGCACCGTGACCTCGCCCTTGCCGTCATCGAACCGGTATTGCAGGCGCAGCGGCTTGCCCGTGCGGCGATCCTGGATGCCGGCGCCGGCACGCCAATCGCCATTGAGGAAGTCTGCCGGGCCGTTGCCGGCCTGCTCGGGAATGCTCAGTGGTTCTTGCGGGTCCTGGGGCAGCTGCGGTGGTTGTGGCTGCTCCGATGGCTGCGACGGCTCGGCCTGCGGTTCATCAGCGGGCTGCGCGGGTTCTGCTTCGGGCTCAGCTTCCAGCGCAGGCGGGGCGGGTGGCTCGTCAGCAGGCGCCTCGCTCGTCTCCGGCTCGTTACCCGGCCCGGCGGATTCAGGTGCTGATGAGCCCCCGTTGCCCTCTGGCAATCCGGGTGCGCTGGCGGACCCGCCAACGCCGGCGCCGCCATTCAGGCCCAGCCCGCCACCCGGCAATGAGCCGCTCGGCAGTTCCGGCGTGGAAATGGCCGGCAGATTCAGCTGGGGCAGGTTCGGTAAGCGGGTAGTGGGCATACAACCGCGCAGCAGGCTGAGCAACAGCAGCGTCAGCAATAGAAGGAGCAGCGGCCACAGCCACCACCAGCGCCGCCACCAGGGGCGGGTGACGGCCGGTACTGGCTCGACGGCGACCGCCGCCAACGGAGCGGCCACAGTCGCAGCCGCAGCTGGCGTCGGTATCAGCGGTGCGCTGGGTTCCGGTTCGCTGCGTGGATACAGGCAATGCAGCGGCTCCAGACTGCGGTCAGCGTCGGCATGCTGAAAGCCCCAGAAGGTCAGCACCGGCTTGCCATTCACCAGATAGACGAAGCTTTCATCGGGGAAGTAGATGACCCGCTTGAGCAGCTTGCCGAACACCGCCTTGTCGCCCTGCTGGTCAGCCGGATCGCTGCCAAGAAAGCGGGCGCTGAGATCGTCCAGCGCGGCCTTGAGCCTTTCCAGCTGCTGCCGGGCCGGCGCGCGTTCTTCTTCGGTGGCCGAGGTCCAGGGAATCACATCGCCGGGAATGTCGCTGTACCAGTCGATCTGATTGCCCAGCTCATCGCTCTGCGGTATCGCCAGATGCTCGACGAGATTCGCATCCTTGCGTCGAATGGCTTCGCGCAATTGCAAAGCGGCCCGATACACCGGCTGTCCGGTTTCCCCCAACGCAGTAAAAGTCTCGCTTTTACCACTGCGTAGCAATGCACCGCGCATCCCTGCTCCCGAATGTATTCGATACGGTGTTTGAACGGAGTCTTGCGCTCCGTCACAATTTGAAACGGACAGTATGGCAAATGGACATTGGCGTCAATTTGCCATTATGTTTTTAACTAAGCGCAACGCCCTGTCTATTACAAGGGCTATAGGGCCACGTCGACGCCCTGGCAGACGGTGCCGCGCCGAGTACGACCGTGTTGCCAATCAAGGAGAGATACCGCATGAGCTTATGGGGTGATTTGAGGCAAAAGGCGATGCGGGCGAATCCGGAGATGGCGGAAAAAGCTGCCCAGACTTTTAACCGTGCCAAGGAAGTTGCCTTGGAAGCCAGCCAGAAGGCGGCTCCGGTCCTATAAGGAGGCGACCGAAAGAACGTCGGCCTTCGCAAAAGAAAAGACTCCCATCGTAAAAGCTCAGGCATTAAAGGCATTCGAGGACGCGAAGGTTCGCCGCGCGCAACTGCAGGAGCGGGCCAAGCACGACAGGGTCGCGCGCGAGGAAATGATTCGTACGATGTACGACATAGCTCTATCGCCGAAAGATGAGAATTTTCTCGAAGAAGGGTTTCGGCATTTTCATCACGAACTGCGTTTTTTCGCATTGACAGGCCAGGTTCTTGACACTCAGAAGCGCGCCAACACGCACCTCTCTGCTTCGCATTCTCACAGTGCGAGCAATGGCGGCTATATCTATGGCGGTTATGGCTCCATGGGCGGTAACGCGCATTCTTCAATGCGTATCAGCAGCTACGTCACTACCGAGCACGAGTTTTGGATCAGGTTAGGCGATGGCAGTGAGGCCTGTTTCGGATTTGCCGACAGCAGCATCCAGATGCGCACGGGGCAATGGTTGACCATGGTTTTCGTCCGTCCAGTGGAGAGCACCGATGGACTGTTGTGCGCGATTTATAACCATGCTTCCAAGTCCTACCAGGGTGTTATGCCGCCGACTGCGATCAACAGCCGTTTCGGCCTTTACACTGAGCAGCCCGGCTTTTTCAACAAGAAAGAGGTAATGACTACCCAGCGGCGTCTGTTGACGGAGCTTGATCGGCGGTTAACGCAGATAGGTCAGCATGTTGCCATCTATAATCAGGTCCCGTCGCAGTGAGGCTGGTCACGACTGTCAGGAGTGGAAGCGCTGTCTGATCATTCAGCGGAAGAGGCGGAACCGCCAATGCACCGAAGCTTCCGGTTAGTGAAGCGCTCCCGACTATTGCTAGCAGCTCCTATTGACGAACTCACGGGTTGTGTCACTGCGTAGATCCCTGAAAGCAGGTCGCCAGCCTGTTGCCTTTGCATCAGAGTGGGGGCAGATGTGGTCTAGGTTGGGTAGCGAGTACATGAGCAGTAGGGGAGGCTGCCTACTGACGAATAAGTACTGAAAGATCACCGCCAGAAACGAATCCAATTGCAGGAAGCAGCATCTACGCAGCCAAAGCAGTTGGAAGCCTGCGCGGTTGGCAGCGACTCGGCTGGCGCGAGGAACATGCCGGGAAGAAAGCCGATTTAAATTATATCGGCTAAGCCTCGATACAGACTAAACGTCGAATAGATATGGCGCATCCGGCGGGATTCGAACCCACGACCCCTGCCTTCGGAGGGCAGTACTCTATCCAGCTGAGCTACGGATGCGTTGCGGGGCGCAATCATACGCATGTCGTTGACGGGCGTCCATGCTGGTGCGGCCGGACGGATACGGTCCAGGTGCGGCTTTTTCGCAGCTGCCCGAGGCTGGTCCGGCTGGTACCCTTGCGTGTCGCGGCCGGGGGCCGTGGGTGTTCGAATGGCGAGGGGATGGAGATGTCGGGCCATATCAAACTCTGGGATGCGCCGCTGCGGCTGTTTCACTGGTTGTTCGCCGGGACGGTGATCGCAGCCGTCGTCACCGGCTGGGTGGGCGGCAATCTGATGCCCTGGCATGGCCGGCTCGGTCTGCTGGTGCTGGGGCTGCTGGTATTTCGTCTGGTGTGGGGTTTCGTCGGGTCGACCTACGCACGCTGGTCGCGGATCTTCGCGGCAACCGTCGGTGTGAAGGATTATCTGCAGGGCAACTGGCGCGAGGCCGGGCACAACCCGCTCGGTGCTTTTTCGGTGCTGGCCATGCTACTGCTGGTGAGCTTTCAGGTGACCAGCGGCTTGATGGCAACCGATGACATCGCCTTCCAGGGCCCGCTTTATACGTTGGTCAGCAGCGAAACCGGCAGCGCGCTGAGCGGCCTGCATCGGCAGGCAAAGTGGCTGCTGCTGGTGCTGATCGGCATGCACATCGGGGCCATCATCTATTACACGCTGGTGATGCGCCGTCCGCTCGTGCGCGCGATGATTGCAGGAGGAACGCAGCGCGAGCACCCGACCCAGCAGGATGCCCGCGGTGGTTCGCTGTTTGCGGCGGTGCTGGCGATTGCGCTGGGTGCGGCTTGCGTATGGGGTGTGCAAGCGGTAGGGGATTGGCTGGAGCCGGAACCCGCCGCGGTCGCACCGAGCCTGGACTGGTAAGCCAGCCGACGGGTTGGTGTCGGCTGGCTGCGACGGGTCAGTCGGCGCGGAACTTGTCGTGGCAGGACTTGCAGCTGCCGCCGACGTCACCGAAGGCCTTCTTGATCGCGGCTTGGTCGCCTTCCGCTGCGACCTTGGCGAGCTGGTTGGCGGCGGCGGTGAAGTTGCGGCCAATCTGCCCGGCTTCGTCGAGATTCTGGAAGAACTCAGGCTTCAGGCGAGTCGTCTTGCCCAGCTGTTCGGTGGTGGTGTCCGGGCTGTACAGGCTGCCCATGCCGGAGTTGGCGATGGCGGCGATGGCATTGGCAGCGGCAGCTACCTTGGCCTGGTCGTAGGGCTCCTTGCCATCGACTACCTGGGCCTTGATCTTGCCCATGTTCCACGACATGAACTGGTAGCCGGCCTGGCGGGTTTCGACCATCTCTTCCGGCTTCATCTGCGCCTGGACGGCAGCGCTGGCCAGCAGGGCGGCGGCCACGGCGCCTGTCATCAATGCTTTCACGGTAACTCCTTATCGATCCTTGGTTATCGGCGGCCGGGGCCGCTCGCGCGCAACTATACCCCGGCCAGTAGTAGGGTTTGGGTAACAAGTCGTGACAGGCCGTGCGATGTATCAGGCTGGTCAATGGCGCGACAACGTCATGCGTCATGAGCTTGCCGGGCCGGTGGCTGCGGTCCTAGCATGGCCGTTCGCAGTGCAATGCGGCGACAGGAACCGGGCGGCGAAGGACGGTTCAGATGATCGTCGTATCAGCCAAACTTTCCGCAGCGGGCCTGCCGCTACGATGCCCGAGGAGACTGCCATGCAACTCAAAGACACCGCTCTGTTCCGTCAGCAGGCCTATATCGATGGCGCCTGGTTCGATGCCGACAGCGGCCAGACCATCAGCGTGAACAACCCGGCCACCGGCGAAACGCTTGGCACGGTGCCGAAGATGGGCGCCGCGGAAACCCGTCGCGCCGTCGATGCCGCCGAGCGTGCGCTGCCGGCCTGGCGTGATCTTACCGCCAAGGAGCGCTCGCAGAAGCTGCGCCGCTGGTTCGAGCTTTTGATGGAGAACCAGGACGACCTTGGCCGCCTGATGACCCTGGAGCAGGGCAAGCCGCTGGCCGAGGCCAAGGGCGAGATCGCCTACGCCGCCTCCTTCATCGAGTGGTTCGCCGAGGAAGCCAAGCGCATCTACGGCGA
>DNMQ01000074.1 GCA_003488145.1 Pseudomonas sp. | reverse complement strand
CTGCTGCATCTTCATCATGTCGCCCTGATGCACATGGGTATGCAGCTCGGTCTTTTCCGCGCGCGGCGTCTGCGCACCGATCAGTCGCTGCGAATGCTCGCCACGATTTTCCAGAACGAAATACACCGCACCGGTGGGCGCACTCGGCGGCATCGCGCGCGACCAGGCCTGGCTGACAGCCAGTTCCCCGGCGACTGCGGGTGCTGCAGCGTGATGATCGTGGTGGTCCTGCGCGAAGGCAGGCATGCAAAGCATGGTGAAAGCGCCTGCGGCCAGTAAGCGAAGCAGCATGGAAAACTCCGATTATCGTGTGAAGAATGGCGCCATCTTACGCCGCTTGGCGCCAGGCGCTACGTTCGGTTGCATGACGGCCTCCGGGACGTTGATTCCGATCAAACACAAGCCGTCGATGCCGGACAAATCGGCTGGGGGCTGCACGCAAGGATGCACGTCATGAACCTCACGAAGCCGCTGTTCCTGGTGCCGCGCGCGAGAGGGTATTGCACGGCGCCAATCGACTTGCCGAAACGAACCGCAACACCCACGGCTCCGAGTGCACTGCCAGCGCGATTGTAGTCAAGAAATGCATGCAGACCGGGCAAGCGACCAATCAACCGTACTCGCTCTTCAGCGCGGCGGCGACCATAGCGCTTGAGTCGAGCACCGTCAGGCGCCGGCTGACCAGCTCAGAGGGAATACGGAACGGCGGAACGGTGTCGGTGATCACCAACTGGTCGAATACCGGGCTCTCCAGGATTTCCGGCCCGCCGGTGAACAGGCCGTGGGCCGCCGCTGCGTGGACCTGCCGCGCGCCGGCCTTGCGGCAGGCCTCGCCGGCGCGTAACAGAGTGCCGCCGGTGCTGATCAGATCATCGACGATGATCGCGATCCGCTCGTGAACGTCGCCGACCAGCATCGTTCCGGTCACGATGTCGTTGCTGCGGTACTTCTCCATGTAGGCGCTGCCAACCGCGCGCCCGATATGCCGCTCCAGCGCCCGGCGAAAGGATTCCGCGCGCTTGGCGCCGCCGGCATCGGGGGAGACCGCTACCAGCTCGACGTCACCAGGCAGCTGCGTGAAGTGCGCGGCGAACAGCTCGGCGCTCTCGATATGCCGCGTGGGGATGCGGAACGCGTTGTCGAACGCAGCCAGGTTGTGTACCTCGAAGGTCGTCAGGCGATCCACCCGACAGGCCTCGAACAGCGCCGCCACGTAGCGGGTGATGATCGGGTCCTGGAACTGGGTACGACGCTCCTTGCGTGCATAGCAGAGATAGGGTGCGACCACCTGAACGTGGCGGGCACCGGCGTCCTTCAGGGCGCCGCAGAAGAACAACAGGCGGCAGAGCTTGTCGTTCACGCTGCGCTCGTCATCGCCGTACAACGCATGGAAGACGACAGCGTTGCGGCTTTCCACAGACGTCAGGGCGCGGGTCTTGTGCTCGCCGTCTTCGAAGGCGCGCTCTTCGAGCTCGGCCAGCTCGAGCGCCATGTGCCGGGCGACACGAGCGGCATATTCCTGGGTGCCATGCAGCGCGAACAACAGAGGAGGGCGGGTGTTCATGGATGACTCCTGCTTGGACGGGGACGAGCGGACGCGAGCTGCGGGTAGCCCAGGCCCAGTGCCTGGTGATCGAGCAGATAGAGGCGTGACTGTCGCAGCAACGCACGTGCCTGTTCAGCCTTGGCCTGGGCAGCTTCGGCTGTGGCCTGGCGCTGGGCGCTGCCGGCCAGGGTGAAGCTGCGAGTCGCCGCGCGAACCGATAGGAACAGCGGCAACGGTGCACACTCCTCGGCCTCGCCACTCTCGTCCAGATAGGCTCGCAAAACAGTCGGCGCCAGATCAGCCAACTGGTGGTGCTGCAGGTCCATCAGCACGAAGGCGAGGTCATGCAGGACATCGATACAGGCAATCTCGTCGCTGAACTCGATGCCGTCGAACAGGGTAGGCCGCCCTTCGAACAGGCAGATGTTCGCCAATCGCATATCGCCATGGCAGCGCCGCACGCATCCATCGCGGCGCCGCCGGTCCAGCTCTGTCGACAGCTGATCGAGCAGGGCCAACTGGTCCCGGTAGAGCGCCTGCACCGCATTTCCATCGAGCAATGCGCACTGGCGGCGCAGCTCCTGATGATTGGTCTCGATGGATCGGCGTATGCCAGCGCTGCCACCAAAGGCCGGCGTTCGCTCGGCACCGGCATGAAAACGAGCGACCTCGACGCCCAAGGTCTGCATCAGCGAGGGCGTCAGCTCGCCGGCCATGGCCATGCGATCGAACAATGCGGACTGCGGAAAGCGCCGCATCACCACGACCCAATCCAGCACCTCGCCGTCCGCGTCGAAGGCCAGCACGCCAGCGCGACCCCGGGTGATCGCGCTCACCCTGAGGTAAAGGCCAGGTGCCGTGCGCCGGTTCAGCCGCAGCTCGGCATGGCAGGCGCGCTCGCGCTTTTCCAGCGTGAGAAAATCCAGCGACGCATAGGCGATCTCGCGCTTGAGCTTGTAGACGCGTTCGCCACACAGAAAGATCAGCGAGCCATGGGTCTCGATACGCTCGACCGTACCGCCCGGGCAGCCGTAGCTGTCAGCGCGGGAAAGAAAGCCGATGACCTCGTGCTGACCACTCATCTGTCCCTCAGGATTGTTCGGCACGGTAGGCCCCTTGGGCGCCGCCGGCGCGGAACAAGGGGCAGCTGTCTGCGAGTCTAGCTGCGCGACGGCAGGCTGCTCGACGCATCGCTGATGAAACGCGGGACCGCCTCGCGGTTAGTGAAGAACGAAAGAGAAGCGAGGGTGGTAGCAATCAGGAAAGTGGAGGAAGCAAGCGCCGAGGATACGGAGCTGGCAGACGCAACCTATATCAAATTTAACATAATATAGATTATGCGAACTCACATGATATTCCTGCAGGTGCTCGGCCAGCCACTTTTATCGCTCGTCGACCCTGCAGTTGACGCGCCGATTGCACTCGCCTCAATTGCATTCACGCTCGTCCGCGGAATGCTGCGCGAAATTCGCTGGGTTTGAGGCCAGCCTGCTTTCTGAAGAATCGGCTGAAATACGCAGCGTCGGCGTAGCCCAGGTCATGGGCGATCTGCTGGATGTCCAATGCGGTATATGCAAGCTGTCGTTGTGCTTCGCGCACGATGCGTTCGTTGATGACGGCTGTCGGTGATTCGCCGAGTTCTTCGCGGCAGGCTCTGCCCAGCGTGGCCGGCGTGATGCCCAGCGCTTCGGCATACAGTGCGAGCGGCCAATGCTGCTTGAAGTGTTGCTCGATCAGTTCGCGGAACTGACCGAGCAATGCCGAGCGTCTGCCGTTGGCCGGCCGTGCGGTCAGGGTCGGCTGATTGAGCCGTGTGATCCGTACCAGCAAGGCGATCAGCAAGGCATGGCCGGCCGCCACGTTGTCGCGTTCCTGGCCTTGCGCTTCGTTCTGAATCAGCTGAATCAGTGGCCAGATGGGTTCCGTGCCATCCGCAATCCAGGGCAAGGGAATCACCACCGGACGCTGCATCATTGCCAGCAGATCGCTGGAGAGAATACGTGCCATGGACTCCAGCGGCCGTTGCGCTGCCGTGATGACCGGACCATCGGTCTCCGCGCTATAGCGAAACGCATGCACGGTGCGTTGCGGCAGCAGGATCAGGCACGGCGCATGGAAAGCCATGCGACTGTTCTCCAGCGATACCTCGCCCTGGCCGTTGCGCACGTAGACGACCTGCAGCAACGCATCGTGCTGATGGGGCCGGATTTCGCGCTGATGCATGTCGCCGCGGTCACTGATCCACTCCAGATGCAGCAGATCCTGCCACGCCGGCAACGCGGCCTGGCCGTACAGCGCGTAATTGGGAATGCGTCTGCTCATGGGAGGCCCAGAAGTCGAAACAACGAAAGTGCGCTGATTGTCCTGTTGCTTGTTCAATTTGTCACAGGTGGATGTCGTTAAATGTCACATCACGCGTGCCGGCCACGGACTCCCGCCCTTGGCCCACGCCTCTCGAACAATACGCCTATGACCATGCCAACCTGGCGCGAATGGCTGTTCTCGGCCAAGGCGCTGATTGCCGCCCTGATGGCGCTGTACATCGCACTGGCGATACCACTGGACAACCCGTACTGGGCGATGGCCTCCGTATATGTCGTGTCGCACCCGTTGTCCGGCGCGACACGCTCGAAGGGGATCTACCGAGCCCTGGGCACACTGCTCGGCGCCGCCGCGTCGGTCGTGCTGCTGCCAGCCTTTGCCCAGCAGCCGATCATGCTGAGCCTGACGATGTCGCTGTGGATCGGCGCCCTGCTCT
>DNMQ01000086.1 GCA_003488145.1 Pseudomonas sp. | reverse complement strand
CCGACGATATCCACCAGGGTGGGAGCGGAAGGATAGTCGCGGGCCAAGAGTCGGTGGTGCACCGTCTGGAATTCCCAGCGAACCTGGCCGCTCGCTAGGTCCAGCGCCACAAGGGTGTCCGTGAAGCGCTCGGATTCCGGCGTGCGCGGTTGCGCCCACTGGTCCGGCGTCTGGTTGCCGGTGGGGATGTAGACCAGCCCCAGCGACTCGTCGGCGGTGGCGATGGTCCAGGCGTTCGGCGTGCTGCGCACGTAGGTTTCGCCGGGGGCCAGGGGCTCGGTGGCGTCCGGATTGCCCGGGTCGAAATTCCATACCAGCTCGCCGCTGCGCACGTCATAGGCGCGGATCACCCCGCCGGGGGAATCCACCGCACCGTTGTCGGTGATCGAGCCACCGACAATGACCAGCTTCTCCGTCACGACGGGCGGCGAGGTCGGCAGGTAGACGCCCAGCGCGCCCTCGCCCAGCCCGGCCTTGAGGTCCACCGTGCCGGCATCGCCGAAGTCCTCGCAGGGCTTGCCATCGGCAACGTCCAGGGCGATCAGCGTGCCGTCATTGGTCGGCAGGAACAATCGACGCTCGCAACGCGCGGCCGGCTCGGCCGTAGAGACCGGCGCCTGGCTGTAGGCCGTGGCGTCGTGGTAGGCCAGACCGCGGCAGGTCATGTGCTGGTAGTACTCGGCATCGCGATTGATGCTCGGGTCGAAGCGCCAGCGCTCCTTGCCGGTGTCGGCATCCACCGCGATGGCGATGCTGTGCGGAGTGCAGATGAACAGGTTGTCGCCGACCTTCAGCGGTGTGACCTGGTAGGTGATCTCGCCAGGGTCGCCCTCGCCCGACAGATCACCGGTGTGGAACTCCCAGGCCTTCTTGAGCTTGCCGACATTGGCCGGTGTGATCAGGTCCGCCGGTGGTGCGTAGCGGTCGCCCCGGTCGGAGCCGCCATAGGCCGTCCACTCGCTGGCCTGGCGTCCGGCCTGACCTTCCGGGGCCAGACCCTGCATCTGCGCGTCGCTGAACTCACCGGTGATCGAGTGGTAGTCCTGCGTCAGCGAATAGCCTGCCATCAGCGCACCGGCCAGCAGGCCGATCCCGAGCAGACCGCTAGCACCGTCGCGCCAGATCAGCCGATCGCTGACATGGCGATTGACGAAGGGCAGGATCAGCCAGAGCCCGAGGATGCACCAGAGATCGATCCGCGGCGCCAGCTGCCACCAGTCGAAGCGCACTTCGTAGAACGTCCAGGCCAGCGTGCCCAGCAGCAACGCCGCGTACAGCCAGATCGCCGCGCGCCGCCGGGCGAGCAGCAGGCCGGCCAGCACCAGCAAACCGACACCGGCGGCCAGGTAGTACCAGGAACCGCCCAACGTCGCGAGGTAGCCGCCGCCGATGGTCATGAGCGCACCCAGCACCAGAATCACCAGGGCGGTCAGGGTGATACGCAGGGGCCGCGGCCCGTAGTCGATACTCATCGCAGTCTCCAGCCAGATCGATGCAAAGCAAAAAGCTGGCGAAACCTTCTGACACAAAGTCTTCGCCAGCTTGTAGTGGATACGGCGCGGAGCCCTTTAGTTCAGCCCTTTTGGCCTGCCGGTCAGGCGGCCGCACCGACCGCAAGCGGCTGAGTCTCGGGCCGCTTGATCAGTGCATAGACGACCCCGGTCAGCAGGCTCCCGGCCAGGATCGCGACCAGGTAGAGCAACGCATGGTTTATCGCGTTGGGAATCAGCAGCACGAACAGCCCGCCATGGGGCGCCAGCAGCTTGGCACCGAACGCCATGGACAGCGCGCCGGTCAGTGCACCACCGGCGATGCTGGCGGGAATCACCCGCAGCGGGTCCTTGGCAGCGAAGGGAATCGCGCCCTCGGAGATGAAGCAGCAACCCAGCACCAGCGCGGCCTTGCCGGCTTCGCGCTCGGTCTGAGCGAACTTGCGCCGGGCGATCAGCGTGGCGATGCCCATGCCGATCGGCGGCACCATGCCGGCGGCCATGGTCGCGGCCATCGGCGCGTAGCTTTGCGAGGCGAGCAGCCCGACGGAGAAGGCATAGGCCGCCTTGTTCACCGGCCCGCCAAGATCGACGCACATCATGGTGCCCAGCAGCAGCCCGAGCAGGATGGCGTTGGAGGTGCCCATGGTGTCGAGGAATTCGGTGAGCCCGGCGAGCAGCTTCGCCACCGGCGTGCCGACGATGTAGATCATCACCAGGCCCGTCACCAGGCTGGCCAGCAGCGGAATGATCAGGATCGGCTTCAGCGACTCGATGCTGGCCGGCAGTGGAATCCAGCGACTCACCGCCTTGGCCGCATAGCCGGCGACGAAACCGGCGATGATGCCGCCGATGAAGCCCGCGCCGAGCGTGCCGGCCAGCAAGCCGCCGATCATGCCGGGCGCCAGGCCCGGGCGGTCGGCGATGGAATAGGCGATGTAGCCGGCCAGCAGCGGCACCATCAGCTGGAAAGCGGTTTCGCCGCCGATCTTCATCAAGGCAGCGGCTAGCGTGCCCTCCTCCTTGAACGCCTCGATGCCGAAGACGAACGACAGGGCGATCAGCAGTCCGCCCGCCACCACCATCGGCAGCATGTAGGACACCCCGGTCAGCAGGTGCTTGTAGACGCCGGTCTTCTCCGCTTTCTGCTCTCCCGTAGCGGCACTTGCCGTGACGCCACCGCCGAGCACGGCCGCTTCCTGCAGCGCGCGATCCAGCGTCGCCTCCGGTTGCTTCAGTGCGACACCGGTGCCGCAGCGGAACACGCGCTTGCCGGCGAAACGGGTGACATCCACCTCGATATCGGTCGCCAGCAGCACTGCGTCGGCCGCCTCGATGGCCTGGGGGTCCAGCACGTTGCGCGCGCCCACCGACCCACGCGTCTCCACTTGCAGGTCGTAGCCCTTGCGCGCGGCGGCCTGCTGCAGCGCCTCGGCGGCCATGAAGGTGTGTGCCACGCCGGTCGGGCATGCGGTGATGGCCACCAGCTTGGGTTTGCCGGTGGAAGGCATGGCGTCCGCTTCGTCGACCGGCTGCAATTCGGTCGCGGTATCGGCGGCGCTGCGCAGGAAGCCTTCCGGGTCGAGCAGGGCCTCGGACGGGGTCGACTGCACGACACGCTTGCCGACGAAGCGTTGCAGCGACAACGGCCCGGTTTTCACCACCACCACCAGATCGGC
>DNMQ01000238.1 GCA_003488145.1 Pseudomonas sp. | reverse complement strand
TTGCCATGTCCGTACGCTTCATTCCTGATGCGCTCAGTGCAGAGGCAGGTGCCGTAGAGCAACTCGCATCCATTCCTCGGCTGCCGCCGCTGCATATCGACCGGCCCAGGCTGGTTCGTGCGCTGCTCGATACTGATTGCCGTCTGCGCCTGCTCTGCGCCCCAGCCGGGTTTGGCAAGACCGTGCTGATGAGCGAGTGCGCGCGCTTGGTGCCTCCGGGCACACGCCTGGTGTGGCTGGATCTCGGCGGTCGGGCATGTACGGTTCAGGCGCTGTACGGCCAGTTGAGCGATGCGTTGGGGGAGCGGACGGGCAAGGATGATCGTTCCGAGAACGACATGCTGGCGCTGCTGCGACAAGTCCGGCAGCCGCTGTGGATCATGCTCGACGACTACCCGCGTGATTACAGCCCGGAGCTCGATGCTTGCATTGATATGTTGTTGGACATGGGGCCGGCACAAGTCAGTTGGTGGGTATCCAGTCGCCGCCAGCCGGCGTGGAAGCTTCCACGGCTCCTGCTGCAAGGGCACCTTCTGGAGCTGGAGGCGGAAGCGCTGGCGTTCACCGCCGAAGAGCTCGAGCAACTCCTGAACGTCCATCGTCTGACGCTCTCGCCCGAGACTTTTCAGCAATTGCATCGTGTGATGGAGGGGTGGCCGGCTGGAGTCTGTCTGATGTTGCTCCACGCCGATGAGCAGGCGTTGCGTGAGCGTCTGGTTGCCGGGACGCCATTGCTGCGTGATTACGTCCAGCGTGAGGTCATGGCTGGACTGAGCGATGAAGTGCGGCGGGCCATGCTGGCACTGGCGCGTATGCCGCGTTTCTCGGCAGAGCTCTGCGACCATGTGCTCGACGGTGTTGGTCGCGAAATCCTCGATATCCTCAAGACGCTCCAGCTCTTCATTCGGCAGATCGACAATTGCGGTGAGTGGTTTCGCCTTTGGAAGCCGCTGGCGCTGATGCTGCAGCGCTCCGCAGAAACGACCGCTCCGACCCAGGCCCATCTGCGTGCCTGTCAGTGGTTCGCCAGTCGCGGCGAGATGCGCGAGGCGGTAGAGCATGCACTATGGGCCGGCCAGCCTGAGGTCGCTGCCAACTACCTGCAGCGTTACGGACAGGAACAGCTGCTGATCGGCGATAACGTATCGCGCTTTCTGAAATGGCGAAGCGAGCTGCCACAGGACCTGTTCGCCAGCACCACGCGCCTGATCGTCTTGCAGGGCTGGGCGCTGATCATTTCGGCGCGACTTGATGAAGTGGATGACTGTCTGGCCGAGCTGGCCAAGTTCTTCCCCCAACCCGATGCGCGCCGGCAAGCCCAGTTATTGGCTCAGTGGCAGGCCCTTCGGGGGTTTCTGGCCCGCCTGCGCGGTGAGCCCGAGGCACGCCAGAACTGCTTGCAGGCGCTAGAGGTACTGTCCGATCACGCCTGGGCGCAGCGCGTGCTTTGTTATCAGGTGCTTACGCAGCAAGCGATGGCCGAAGGTGAGCTCGACCTTGCCCAGCAATACAACAGCGAAGGCATGAAGCTCGCACGGCTGAAAGGTAGCGTGCTCTACGAAGTGATGCTCAGCGTCGATCGAATCCAGTTGCTTGAGCTCACCGGTGAGTTCGAGCGTGCGGTCGGCGTGCTCAACGAGACACTCCAGGCGTTGCGTGACTCCGTCCGGCGCAGCCCTCTCATCGGCAGGTTGCAACTGCTGCAGGGGCATCTGCTGGCTTACCAGGGGCTCGACGAGCCGGCGCAGGGGGCATATCAGCTCGGTAAGACGGAGACCGAAACCTGCGGTGATTCCTACTGTTTCTTCGGTTATGTCGGGCTTGCCGAGCTTGCCGCGCGCAGTCACGAGTTTGCCTGCGCCTATCACTGGCTGCGGGACGCCGAGCGCCTGTCTCAGTGGCGACATGTACCTGAGGCGAGATTCCGCGGCATCCTGCCGCTGATAAACGGAGTGGCCTGGCTGCATCAGGGCGAGCTGCGCAAGGCGCGTGGTGCGCTGTATCAGGTACTGGAACTGTATGAAGGACGGGGTTACCTGTCGCCGTCCGGATTCTACGAGCTGTTGCCTCGGGTGCGGCGCTATCTGGCGGTCATCGATGTGCTCGAGGGACAGCCAGCACGAGCGATCACAGCCTTGCGTGAGCAGATCGAGCAGAACCTGCTTGCCCAGCGTCTGGGGCTCGCATGCGAGTGTCGTTTCAGTCTGGCGGAAGCGTTACAGGCCGATGGCCAGGTCGCCGAGGCGGAGCTGGAGCTGCGTCTGGCGCTCAGCGAGGCAGCGCGTCAGCATCTGGTCAAGCCCTTGTACGAACTACAGTATCGGCAGCCGCAATGGCTGGCGCGAGTGCTACCCGCAGCGAAGGGCGAATCGCTTCGGCAGCGGCTGCTGAGCTACGAGCGTGAGCCGGAAATGACGCTCCCGGCAGCGGATGAAACGGTGCTCAGCAACCGCGAACTGACGGTGTTGCGGCTGATTGCCCAGGGGTGCTCGAACCAGGAGATTGCCGAACAGCTGTTCATATCCCTACATACCGTAAAGACCCATGCGCGCAGGATCAACACGAAGCTGGGCGTCGCGCGCCGTACCCAGGCGGTAGCGAAGGCCAAAGCCCTGGCCTGGCTCTGAGAACAACCAGTCACCAAGGGATCATTAATCGTCGCGCCTGAAACAGCAAAGTTCAGGCGCGCCGATTCGCTGCAAGCCTGGCGGCTGTCAGACGAAGATGGATTCTTGTTTTTGTTGGGTAAGTTTCGGGGCGGAGCGGCGCAACCTGCAGGCAGTCAGGTTGATGACATTACACTGGTACGGGTTGCAAGCCTCCGTGGGACATCCGTTGTGGTAACTGCTCGCCGCGCTCGATGGCCAGACTGACTTGCAGGCTGGTAATGAGTCGCTGCAATTGCTGTTGATCGCGCCATTGGTCGGCACTGATGTAGCGCTTCACTGCAACGCCTTCCGAGCCCGTCAATGTCAGCAGAATGCTGCCATCGGGCTTCTCGATGCTGAAGTTGACGTTGTAGCGGGGACGAAACACATCACTGATCTTCTGAAATGGACTCGTCATGCCTGGATACCTGTGTGAGGGGTTGCCAGCAATGGACCAGGCAAGGCGATGACAAGTTTCCCGGGCGCAACGGCTTGACCGCCGCAAAAATGTCGCGGGCATACCTGCCATCTCATTTCATGCCTGCGCAGTCAGCTCCGTCAGAACATCGGGGCTGCTCTTGAATGCCTTGGCAAACAACTCGCGGTGCCTGGCCATGTAGATGCCGATGTCTTCGGCTTGCTGTTCGCTCAGCGACGGCGAAGCTTGCTGCAGCACCGCAGCTAGCGCCTCTGCCAGCTCAAGCATCTTGTCGTGACGATCGGCTTCGGCTTTATCCATGAACAAGCGCTCCAGGTCCCGGCTGCTGCGGTATACCACTTCGACGGCCATTTACCACCTCGGTCATTGGCAGATTGATACTGTTTATTTGTACAGCATAAGCGGCTGCGGCGAAGATTGAAAGCCTGCGCAGGAAGCGGAGTTTCGTCAGTTCTCGAATCGGCCTTGCACGCGCTCGGCCCGAAACTCCAGTGTGGCGGCGCGGTAACCGGCGCGCAGCAGCGGTAGCGGCAGGCAGGATTCCCAGCTTGCGCCGGGCTGCAGGCCACCTGCCCCCTGGTAGTCCGGTGCATCGTAGGCGCGTCGCGCCAGGTTGGTGCGCGAGCCCGGCGCATAGGCGGCGACTTCCCACTGCAGGCTCTGCAACTTCTTGTCGGTGTGATTGCGCAGGCGCACATGCAGCGGCTGCCCGCCGGCGCAGTGACGAGGGTCGTGAGTCAACTGAATTTCGATACGAGCGAGCAACTGCTCTTCGCGATGCTCCTGCCAGAGTACCCAGCCAGCGACCAAGGCAAGGCCGAGCACGGCACCCAGTGAAATGGGTACGGCCCTGAATGGATAGCGGATCAGCAGCACCAGCCAGGTCAGGATGAGCAGAGCGCCAATCAGCATGGTCGAGTACCGACGATCAGGTGGTTGGGCAGCATGAACGTTCTCCGTTGCGATGGGGGCATGCTAACCCGTGGCGGCGGACCCCGGGCAACAACGAAGTGGCAAGCATTTGTCGCAGGATGTCAGTCTTCCACTTTGCTGCGGCTGGCCAGACGTTCCAGTGCAGCGCGAAGCTTGGGGTCGCGGATGCCATCAGCTGCCGCCTGAATGCTGTCGGCGGCGTTGCTCGAAAGCGGTTGCGTACGCGCCGGCGTGTGCCTGGGCGGGGGCGGTGGCTGTACCTTGAACTGGATACGCGTCAGGCCCGCGAACTCTTCGAGCACTTCCAGTTGACGTTGCAGACGCCGCTGCTGATAGCGCAGCCGTGTCGCCCAGTGGCCGTCAGTGACGATAAGCAGCAGACAACCTTCGCGCCAGGATGCCACGCGGCAGTGTTCGCGTGCTGCGGGCTGCAACTGGCTCTCCAGCAGCTGTTGCAGACGATCGAGCCGAAGGGCTTCGCCGAACAAAGTTCTGAGCGGCTTCGCTTCGCGCAACAATGAGGCAGGAGCACGAGCCGGCGACGGGCGAAAGGCCATGATGGTCCGAGATGCTTGGTAGAAGCGTGAATGGTAGCAGAAGCCGGTTCGGGGAATATCCTGCCGCCTCCGGCTTTGGCGTGCTGCGCAAATGCCCATCCTAGAGGGTTTATCGCCTGCCAGCTGCGAATATACAGGTGCCCGGTAGCGCGTCCGTTGCGTCATGGTGCTGCGCAGTCAGGCACCTTTCCTCACTGCCGTTTCCGAGTAGAATGGCCCCTTTGCACGCAGCCGTGACCTCGCGGACGTGCCTCCATCCCCAGCATG
>DNMQ01000085.1:7946-8317 GCA_003488145.1 Pseudomonas sp. | reverse complement strand
GAAGTGGCGCCGCTGATGCTGGTCGGCGTGGTCAAGCTGGCACCGAACCTGCCGCTCAACGGCAACTACCCCTATCTGCATCTGGACCAGAAGATCATGCACCTGGGCTTCCACATCTACGACGTCGGCTTCCAGAGCCCCAACGTCGAGGCGGCACGGCCGCTGGTGTATGCGACTGCGCTGCTGCTGGTGCTAGTGATCGCCGCGCTCAACTTCACAGCGATCTACATCCGCAACCACCTGCGCGAGAAGTACAAGGCGCTGGATCATTAATTGAAGCGGCAAGCTCAAGCCACCGGCCTCGGGAGAAACGAGGCGCTGACTTGGGCTTGCAGCCTGTAGCTTGCAGCTGGCAGCTGCGAACGGAGCGA
>DNMQ01000085.1:0-7837 GCA_003488145.1 Pseudomonas sp. | reverse complement strand
CGCCGCGTCGGCATGGTGTTCCAGAAGCCCAACCCGTTCCCCAAGAGCATCTACGAGAACGTGGTCTACGGCCTGCGCATCCAGGGCATCAAGCAGAAGCGCGTGCTCGACGAGACCGTCGAATGGGCGCTCAAGGGCGCTGCGCTGTGGGATGAGGTGAAGGATCGTCTGCACGAATCGGCGCTCGGCCTCTCCGGCGGTCAGCAGCAGCGTCTGGTCATCGCCCGCACCATCGCCGTGCAGCCGGAAGTACTGCTGCTCGACGAGCCGAGTTCCGCGCTCGACCCGATCTCCTCGCTGAAGGTCGAAGAACTGATCTACGAACTGAAGGCCAAGTACACCATCGTCATCGTCACCCACAACATGCAGCAGGCCGCGCGGGTGTCCGACTACACGGCGTTCATGTACATGGGCAAGCTGATCGAGTACGGCGATACCGATACGCTGTTCACCAACCCGGCAAAGAAACAGACGGAAGACTACATCACGGGCCGCTACGGTTAGTCTGGCCATGTCAGAGCGCGCCAGGCGGCGTCGGCGGAACTTGCCGTACAAATCGTACTGTCTGCGTTCCGCCTCCTTGCCTGACACACTCTGCCAAAGCCCGGACGGGTTTGCGTGGTATTCATTTTTTCCAGGTGCGCTGCGCACCAGATTCGCCTAGCGGCAGTCTCCTCGGAGCGAGAACAATGATCAGCAAAGACAGCCACACCCAACACATTTCCCAGCAGTTCAACGCCGAGCTCGAGGAGGTGCGCAGCCACCTGCTGGCCATGGGCGGGCTGGTGGAGAAGCAGGTCAATGACGCGGTGACCGCCCTGATCCAGGCCGATTCGGGCCTCGCTCAGCAGGTGCGCGACGTCGATGACCAGATCAACCAGATGGAGCGCAACATCGACGAGGAGTGCGTGCGCATCCTCGCCCGCCGTCAGCCGGCGGCCTCCGACCTGCGTCTGATCATCAGCATTTCCAAGTCGGTGATCGACCTCGAGCGCATCGGTGACGAGGCGACCAAGATCGCCCGCCGCGCCATCCAGCTGTGCGAGGAAGGCGAGTCGCCCAAGGGCTATGTCGAGGTGCGCCACATCGGCGACCAGGTACGCAAGATGGTGCAGGAAGCGCTCGACGCCTTTGCCCGCTTCGATGCCGACCTCGCGCTGTCGGTGGCGCAGTACGACAAGACCGTGGACCGCGAATACAAGACCGCCCTGCGCGAACTGGTCACCTACATGATGGAAGACCCGCGCTCGATCTCCCGGGTGCTCAGCGTGATCTGGGCCCTGCGCTCGCTGGAACGTATCGGCGACCACGCACGCAACATCGCCGAACTGGTGATCTACCTGGTGCGCGGCACCGACGTGCGCCACCTGGGCCTGGCGCGCATGGCCGAGGAAGTGGAAGGCTCGAAGGAGCGCTGATTCGCGGTCGCGGGGCGGGCAGCGATGTCCGCCCGGCGCCAAAATCTGCGGACAGAGCCGCCGCTGGCGTTGAGGCTCGACCCATCCACCGGCATCGGTGCGCCCGCACGGATGCCGCTCAGGTGCGGATCAGCGCCTCGCTCAGATAATCGATCAGCGCGCGCGTCTTCGGTGGCAGATGATGATTCTGCCGCCACAGCAGCCAGGCCGCGCCCTGGTATGAACCGGTGTAGCGCCACTGGGGCAGCACTTCGCGCAAGCGTCCCTCGGCCAGTGCCTGGGCTGCGGTGAAGTGCGGCAGGCAGGTGATGCCAAGACCCGCCAGCGCTACCTGCAGCCGCGCTTCGCTGTGGTTGCTGATGTAGCGGCCACGCACCGTCACAGTTTCCTGCTGCTCGCCGCGGCGCAGGTGCCAGCGATTGTCNNTGCAGGTAGTCGGGGCTGGCGCAGAGCAGCTGGCGTACCGGTCCGAGCGGTTTGCCGGCCAGGCCTTCGGGTGGGTTGTCGGTGACCTGTACCAGCAGGTCGAAGCCGTCCTCGATCAGGTCCGGGCTCTGGTCGCTGATCCGCAGCTGCACATCGACCTCGGGGTAGCGCTGGAGAAAGGCCGGCATCAACGGCCCGACGACGAACTTGCCAAAGGCCTTGGGTACGCTCAGGCGCACCAGCCCGCGTGGGCTGCGCATCAGCCGTTCGCCGATGGCGACGGCCGCGTCGGCCGCATCGAGCATATCCCGGCAATGCTGGTAGAACTCCGCCCCGGCCTCGTTCAGCCGCAGCTGGCGCGTCGTGCGTTCCAGCAGGCGCAGCGCCAGAGCCTGCTCCAGCCGTGCTACCTGGCGGCTCACCGCCGACGGTGTGCTGCCCAGCAGGCGCGCGGCGCCGGAGAAGCTGCCGGCCTCGACCACCCGCACGAACACCGCCATGTAGGGCAGCAGGGCTGTGCTGTCATTCGTTCCCATGCGGAACAGGTCCTGTGCTGTTTTGCTGGATTATCGACCGTGGCGGCAGGCCCGACAATCAGCGCATGATTGGTGCGGGGATCGAACATGAAAGGTACGTTGAGACAGGGGCTTTGGCTGGCCGATGGCATGCTGCTGATGGTGGCGCTGATCTGGGGCAGCAGCTATGCGGTGGCCAAGCAGGCGCTGCTGTTCTATCCGGTGCTGGGTTTCCTGGCGATCCGTTTCGGCCTGACCTTCGTCCTGTTGCTGCCGCAACTGCGCGGGGTCGGCCGCCGGGCGCTGCGCCCCGGTATGCCGTTGGGACTGGTGATGCTGGCGGTCTTTCTCTGCGAGACCTGGGGCGTGATGCTGACCAGCGCCAGCAATGCCGCCTTCCTGATCAGCCTGTGCGTGGTGATCACGCCGTTCATGGAGTGGCTGCTGCTGCGCCAGCGGCCGCACAACACGCTGTTCCTCGCCTGCGCGCTGTCGCTGGTGGGCGTCTGGCTGCTGACCGGCGGCCCGCAGCTGTCGCTGAATCTCGGCGATGCGCTAGTGCTGGCCGCCGCGTTGCTGCGCGCGGTGCTGGTCTGCCTGACCCGGCGATTGACGGCCGGTCAGGCGATTCCCGCGCTGGCGTTGACTGCGGTGCAGAGCGGGGTCGTTGCGAGCGGCTGTATCCTTCTCGGCTTGTCTTTGCCTGGCGATCTGCCTGCGCTGCCAGGGGCGCCGGCGTTCTGGTTCGCGGCGCTGTATCTGGTGCTGTTCGCCACGCTGTTCGCCATGTACGCGCAGAACCGCGCGCTGGGGCGCAGCAGCGCGACGCGAGTGTCGTTGCTGATGGGCTCCGAACCGATGTTCGGCGCGATCATCGCCGGTCTCTGGCTGGGTGAGCGGTTGGGGCCGATGGGCTGGGCGGGTGGGTTGCTGATCATGCTGGCAACGCTGTGCACCCTGGGTATCGGCCGCCAGCCGGCGCCGAACTCGGCTGGCGATGGTGCGCCGATCCGAGCCTAGCGCGTACGAACGGCGGGGGCAGCAGACCGGTCAGCTCTGCCGCAGTTCGGCCTGCAGCTCATCCAGCGCCGCCTGGCGCTCGCCGTCCTGCAGGCGGGCGCCGGGGTTGAGCGAGGACCACTCCGGATGGGCGCGGCAGCGCTGCAGCGCATCGGGCAGCTTGCCCTCGCGCCAGCCCTGATCCTGCGGCGTGGCCAGGCGGATCGCCTCGGTGGCGGCGTGCCCGCGAGTCGCAAGCACGGCGAGCAGTTGGCGTTGGCGCAGGGCGAGCAGGCGCAGCACGGCGTCGTCGACGCTCAGTTCACGCTGGCCCTTTAGTTTGCCCAGCAGGCGATTGCCATAGTGCCGCGCGGTCTGCGCGCCGCCGCCGGCGATGGCGCCGAGCAGCGCCGCCGCGCCGAGGGTGATGCCACCGACCATCAGATCGACTCCGGCACCGGCGGCCGCGCCTGCGGCCATACCACTGCCGATCTTCACGCCCAGCTGCTTGAGTGTTTCCGGATTGAACAGGTCGTCGCCCCAGCGGCCGTCGAGCAGTGGCAGGTCGCTGGCTGCCGCCTGTTCCTTGCGGAAGGCATACAGGCGCAGCAGGGCCTCAACGCAGCGCTGTTCGCGGCCACGCACGGCGTCATGCAGTTCACGTATGGCGCCGCGCTCCAGCTCGGGCTGTGCGGCCACGCTGCGGCGGCAAGCGGCGACGTCTACGAGCAGCTCGGCGATCAGCCGCTGGCCGCTGACCAGGCGCGCCGCAGCCTGGGCTTCATGGTCCTCGATCAGCCGCTGCAGCTTGGGCCGTGCCTGTTCCAGCAGCAGCGCCAGGCTTTCGTACAGGCGGCGCTCGCCATCCACCGGCGGCGCCACGCTGTCGAAGCGCACCAGTGCATGCAGGCCGAGACGGGCCAGCGCCTGACGCCATTCCTCCTCGCGATGGCCGGGCTGGGCGACGAAGTTGAGCACCGGCAGCAGCGGCTTGCCGCAGCCGGCGAGTACCGCCAGCTCGTCCTTGTACTTGGCCAGTACCGGCTCGCGGGCATCGATCACGTAGAGCCCGGCATCGCTGGCGAGCAGCTGGCGCAGCACCTTGGCCTCCTGCTCGAAGCGCTGGCGCGCCTCGCTGCCGTCGAGAAAGCGTGCGGTGCGCGCCGGGCCGTCGAGGCGTTCGCCGGGGCGCTCCACGCGTTCCAGGTAATCGAGCAGGGCGATGGCATCTTCCAGGCCGGGGGTGTCGTACAACTCCAGCAGCGCCTCGCCGTCCACCGACAGCCGTGCGCCTTCGACATGGCGGGTGGTGCTGGGACGGTGCGAAACCTCACCGAAGCCTGCATCACGGGTCAGGGTGCGCAGCAGCGAGGTCTTGCCGACATTAGTATGGCCGACCACGGCGAGCTTCAGGGCTTCAGTCATGTCCGCTCTCCAGCCAGCCCAGCGGCGTCGTGGTGGAATGGGCCAGGCCCAGGCTGTCCAGCGCCTGGTGCCAGTCATCGAGGCGCGCGCTGTCCAGCGCCTCGCCCGGCGGCGCTTGCAGCAGCCAGACGCGGGTCGCAGCGGCGCAGCGCGACAGCTCGCCGATCAGCGCCAGGGTGCCGCGATCCGGCGAGCGCCGGGGATCGCAGGCGATGGCCAGGCGCGCCGGTGGAAAGCGGGTGAGCTGATCGAGCAGGCGTCGGCGTCCCTCGCGATCGTCGAGGATGCCGGCATCGGCGATGCTCTTGGATAGAGCCGGTGGCCAGGGGCGACTGCCGTCCAGCTCGATGGCCACCAGCACGGCGCCGGCACTGCCATCGAGCTGGGCGCCGGCGCTGGGAGCGTGCAGTTGGGCGGGTGCTGCATCACTGATACCGAGTCGCTCGCTGGGCGGCTGCAGGCGTTCGCGCAGCAGGCGATAGGCCGGCAGGCTCAGGTCGAGCTTCAACGCGGCACGGCCGCGGCGCCAGCGCCACAGGCTGAACCCCGCCAGCAGTAGCCGCGGCAGCAGCCCATAGATCAGCAGCACGCCAACCAGCCAGCCGGCCCAGAGCTGGCGGGCACCTTCCAGATCACCGCCGAGCGTGCCGCTGGCGCGGATCTGCCCGGCATCCGGCACGCTGAAGCCGAGCAGTGCCGGCAGCGCGCCGAGGGTTTGGGTCAGGCCGACGAAGGCGTTTTCGCCGAGAATTGTGGTCTCCCAGACGAAGCCGTAGCGCCGCGTTGCCAGCAGGGCGAGCAAGGTAAGCAGGGCGCTGGCCATGGCCAGCAGCCACAGGCCGTGTACGCCGACGCCCAACAGCCAGCGGCCGAGCCGGCGCTGGTGCAATACGCTCAGCAGCGCCGGTGCCAGTTGCGCGGCGCGGGCGTCGCGGGCGAGCTTTTCGCTCAGCCAGAGCCACAGCCGTCCCAGCGCACCGCCACTGTCGCCAGCGAAGAGCAGGCCGAGCAGCCAGCCGAGCAGGGTCAGCAGGTTTAGCCCGAGCAGGCTGCCCAGCGCCCAGAACACATTGACCGGTCGCTGCCCGTCGCCCAGTGCAGCGAAGGCCAGGCCGGCGCCGGTGAAGACCGCGAGCAGTGCCAGCACGAACCCACCCAGCCGTGCGCCCTGACGCCAGTGCAGGAGCGCTTCGACCAAGCCATCACGGCGGGCCAGCCAGAGCGCGCGCTGTTCGATCAGGGCCGGCAGGTCGCCGCCTTGGGCGCGGGCCTGGCGGTTGGCTTCGTCATCCTCCAGCGGCCCGGCATGCTCTTCGCGCAGGCGCACGGCTTCGGTCAGCCAGAGGCGGTCGAGCGTATCGAGATCAGGGGCGGGGCGGGCTATCACACGGCATCTCGCTGGCGGGTCGTGCCTTGAGGATAACCGCTGCCGTGGGGAACGGGAAAACGGGGAGCCGTTGCGGCTCCCCGCTGTGGCCGTCAGTCGGCGTTGCGCAGGCGCACGGCGATGTCGGGCTGGTCGATGAACAACCCGTCGATACCGGCGTCGAGGAAGGCGCGGATCTCCGTTTCGCTGTCGCCGCGTTCGTGGCGCTTGTCGCTGCTGCGCAGGTTGGCCGGCAGGAAGGTGTTTTCCGCGCGGAAGGTGTACGGGTGGACCTTGAGGCCGGCGGCGTGGGCGGCGGCGACGAAGCCGGTCGGTGTGCCGAGGTTGCCGTTGGCATCACGCGGGATGATGTAGCTCTTCTCCGGACCGACGCCGGCGGCGTAGCGGGAGATATCCTTGAGCCCGGCCGACGTCGCCATCTGCGCATAGGTCAGCTTGCTGCCGCGCACCTGCTGGTCATACGGCTGGCCGGAGCTGAACAGCTGCACCAGGCGCAGCTGGGTCAGGCGGCTGAGGGTCTTGAGGTTGTCCACTTCGAACGACTGGATATACACCGGCGCCTGCCGCCCGACGTAGCCGTTGCGCGTAAGGATGCGCACCAGTGGCTTTTCCATGGCCAGGCCAAGCTGCCGGAAGTGCGTCGGGTGCTTGGTTTCCGGGTACAGGCCGATGCGCCGGCCCTGGCTCAGCTGCAGGGTTTTCACTAGGTCGATGATTTCCTGCAGGGTCGGGATCTCCAGGCTGCCGTCGAGGCGCGCGTTGCCCGGGCGGGTATCCGGGATACGCTCGATGGCGCGCAGGGTCTTCAGTTCGGCGAGGGTGAAGTCTTCGCTGAACCAGCCGGTAAGGGTGACGCCATCGACCTGCTGGGTGCGCTTGCGATCGGCAAACTCGGGGCGCTGCGAGACGTCGGTGGTCAGGCCCAGCTCGTTGTCGTGACGGGCGACGATCTGTCCGTCGCGGGTCATCACCAGATCCGGCTCGATGTAGTCGGCGCCCTGGAAAACGGCCAGCGCATAGGCGGCCAGGGTGTGCTCCGGCAGGTAGCCGCTGGCGCCGCGGTGGGCGATCACCAGCGGCGTCGGCTCGCCCCGCGCAGCCTGGTGTTTCGCGGCGTGTTCATCCGGCGCAGCGAAGCCGGTGAGCGGTAGCAACAGGCTGCAGGCGGTCAGCCAGCGGCGAAGGGAAGCGGTGGTCTTGCGGGCCATTTCGGCATCTCCTCGGTTTGGATGTCACAGCCTGAGCCACTTGCATGACCGGACGTTGACGCTGCGTTGCCGCTTGTATTGCAAAGCGATGAAGTCGACGAACGGTTGGCGCTTCGGCAAGCTGCGTCGCTCTGCTATTCTCGCCGCCATGAATCAGACCCGCCTCCCCCTCGCCATGATCGCCGCGCTCGCACAAAACCGCGTGATCGGCCTCGACAATCGCATGCCCTGGCACCTGCCCGCCGATCTCAAGCATTTCAAGGCCATGACCCTCGGCAAGCCAATCATCATGGGCCGCAAGACCTGGGACTCGCTCGGCCGTCCGTTGCCGGGGCGGCTCAACCTGGTGGTCAGTCGCCAGGCGGATCTGCAGCTCGAGGGGGCGGAAACCTTCACCGACCTGGACGCCGCGCTGGTGCGTGCCGAGCAGTGGGCGCGTGAGCAGGGCGTCGACGAGCT